>JAITCT010000218.1 GCA_031282925.1 Dysgonamonadaceae bacterium
GCGGAATTGTGCGGATATGATATTTCTACCGTTTCGCGGGTAAGCAACAGCAAATACGTACAGACAAATTTCGGCGTCTATCCGCTGAAATATTTCTTTTCCGAATCCATGACAAACGATGAAGGGGAAGAAGTGTCAACCCGTGAAATCAAATTAATCCTTAAAACCTGCATCGAAGAAGAGGATAAAACCAGTCCTTTGACCGATGAAACGTTAATGAAAGAATTAAAAAACCGCGGATATGAAGTGGCGCGAAGAACAGTCGCCAAATACCGCGAACAGTTGAACATTCCGGTTGCCCGGCTGAGGAAAGAGATATAATTTCCGGGCCGGTTCATTCTTTGCCTCCTAATCTTCGGACTTGTTCTCCCGTCATTACTGTAAAACTGCGTCATTGCGAGTCGCGAAGCAATCCGGAGAATTGACAATTGATAATCAGGGGATTATTCAGCCGTAGCCGTCATTGCGAGTCGCGAAGCGGCGAAGCAATCCAGAGAACAACGCAGATTTCTGGATTGCTTCGCCTTACGGCTCGCAATGACGCGGTGGGGCGCACAACAAAGGGGGCACACACGGGTGTGCCCCTACGTAATTCGTAACTCGTAATTTCACTGGATTGCTTCAGGCTAACGCCTTCGCAATGACGCGGTGCGGCCGAACAGTCCTCTATTCGCGAGAATTCCCTTTTTATTTTCCTCTCAATACCGGCTCGCCTGAAATAACCGTTCCGTTTTCTAATCGGTAAAGGAGCGCCGATTTACGATAAAAACAGTCAATAAACCCTTTTTTATCGTTGTAACAACGTAATTCGTAATTTCTCCTCCGTTTGCGAATGTTTTGTTTAATATTGTGTTTTGTATGGTTTTGTCAATTTTTTTGGGAATTAGTAAGTTTGTATAGAAATCAACTTGTTTCTTTTAGCCATTAACAGCATGAGGGATAAAGTCATCATCTCCGTACTTTTTGAATAGCATTTTGTCTTTCTCCTGAACCGGGCAGGAAAATGTCGAATTTGTCCATTATAGCTTTCCATTGTACAGGTTTCAGCTTTAGTTTGAACTGGCTGTTCTTTCGGGACAAACTCATTGTAAGATTTCCAATGATCCGGTGCAACTGTTCCGGTTGCACTTCTCCTGACTTTTTCCCATAACTTCCGTCCCGTAGCTGCACTTCTGTCTCCCACAACGAAATCAATGTATCCTCTTGCTTCCCTATCTGCGCAATCCAAACCCACCGGAGTTTTTTTACGCCCGACACAACTGTGCATTTCATCCAACTTCATTATGCAGACAGGTTTGGAATTACGTATTGATCCAGGCTCGGAACCGTATCCGCGCACCCGGTTCATCACCGTTACGTGGCTCACTTCAAGCAGTCTGCCTGTAGAATGAAAACCTAAACCTTCAAGATACATGGATAATCCGAACCTGCGTTTTTTTCTTTTTCTAAAACCTGCCCGTATCCTGCCGTACAGTTACAGCCACATCCCTTGCATTTAAAACGTTGTTTGCCTTTTATTATGCCATTCTTGACATGACTTTCCGATTTACATTTTGGACATTTCATCTTTGTTTTTTAGCAAAGATAATAAATCTATCTCGAATTACCAAATCCAAATATTTTACTCTGCAGAAGGAGTTTCCGTAGCCGGATTTTCTTCGTTGGCAACCTCTGTTTCCGCTGCCGCTAATTTTGCCTTTTTTGCGGCCAGTGCTTCCGCTTTGGCTTTGTTTACCGCTTTTTCTGCATCTAATTTTGCTTTAGCGACGGATTTTTGTGCATCGTTCAATTTACTTATTTCCATTTGGGCGGCATTTTGTTTTGCATTTAACCAGGTTTCGAATTTCCGTTCGGCTTCCGCTTCCGTGAAAGCGCCCTTTTTCACGCCGCCCAATAAATGTTTTTTCAGGAGAACACCTTCTCTGGAAAGAATATTCTTTGCCGTATCCGTAGGTTGTGCGCCTACTTGCAGCCAATACAAAGCCCTTTCGAATTTCAAATCTACTGTAGCAGGATTCGTATTGGGGTTATAAGAACCAATCCTCTCGATAAATTTTCCATCACGTGGAGCTCTGCTATCTGCGATCACGATGTGGTAAAACGCGTACCCTTTGCGACCATGTCTTTGCAATCTGATTTTTGTTGCCATTTTGTCTTAATAAATTTTGTTTTGTTTGAAATTTGTATTAGCGGGCGCAAAGGTACGGCGAAGTTTTGACAATTACAAACTTTGGCCGGATTTGGGGGATAATTCAAACTGTCGCGCCCTGTCATTGGCTCCGCCGAACGTTGTTTCCCGCGCAGGCGGGAATGACAGGGCTTCGCAACCGCACTGCGACAAATGGGAAATTACTTGAACACGAAGACACGAAGAAACCGTTAATATATGGTTTTCGTATCTTTGTGTTTTTGTACCTTCGTGCCTTTGTATTTACAAAAAAAGCCGTTTGCCGATGTACAAAATCATATCGTGCGCAGTATAAATATCAGGCTTGCACTGCTTTTGCCGGCAGAAATTCGGTTTCTGCCGGCAACATTTCACTTTCTGCCAGCAAAAATGTAGTTTCTGCCGGCAACGGTTCACTTTCTGCCGGCAAAAATGTGGTTTCTGTCGGCAACATTTCACTTTTTGCCGGCAACATTTCACTTTCTGCCGACAAAAATTCGGTTTTTGCCGGCAATTATTCCATTGTATGGCACAAAATATGGCTTTATGCGTCAAAAAACGGCTTTTGCAAACGCAATGGCGTAAAGTCCTGAAAAACACAAAGATACAAACCGTTTGCAAATCGTTTCTTGATTTTTTTGCGCTTTTGTGCCTTCGTGTTTAAATAGTTTGCCATGCAAAATAAAAGTATGAACAAGGGTGTAATTCAAATGAAATTTGGTTTATGTAATAAATAATCGTTACCTTTGCCGGAAATTATCAATAAGCGCTACAATGAACGAACCTGTTGTTTTTTGGATTGGATTTATTGCATTCGTAATCGTGATGTTACTCCTTGACTTGTTTGTTTTTCACAAAAAAAACGAGGTGATAAAAGTAAAATCGGCATTATTGTGGAGCGCATTCTGGATAGGCTTGGCGCTGCTTTTCAACCTTGGGATTTACTTCTTTTCAGGCCATCAACAAGCCATCAATTTTTTTACGGGATATTTGATAGAAGAATCGTTAAGTGTTGATAACCTTTTTGTTTTCATCATGATTTTTGCCGCGTTCAGCATTGAGCCGAAATATCAGCACCGTATTTTATTTTGGGGAATCATCGGGGCGATAGTGATGCGCGCCGTGTTTATTTTTGCGGGCATTGCGCTTATCGAAAAATTTGCCCGGGTTATGTACGTTTTCGGTATTTTCCTGATATATACCGGAATAAAAATGCTTTTTGAAAAGGAAGAAGGCAACAAACCGATTGACCTCGAAAGCAACAAAATGATAAAATTTATCAAATATTTCTTTCCTGTTACTATTGACAATAAAGAAACGAATTTTTTCAAACGTATCAACGGTAAATTATATGCCACTCAGTTTTTACTGACACTCTTGATGATAGAAGGTTCGGATTTGATTTTTGCTGTTGATTCGATTCCCGCGGTGATGTCGGTTTCTACGGATCCGTTCATTGTTTACACATCCAACATTTTTGCAATTCTCGGTCTGCGCTCGCTTTATTTTGCGCTGAGCGGCATTATGGGATACTTCCGTTATTTGAAATACGGATTGGCATTTATCCTCTCTTTTATCGGCTTGAAGATGTGTATCAACGAGTTGGCTAATGAAATGGAATGGCATTTTCACATTTCCAACATGGCGTCTTTGGGTGTAATTGTCGAAATGCTGACCATTTCCATTGTGGCTTCGATTATTAAAACCAATCGGGAAAAGCGGCTTAATTCTTCTTGTTGAGTTGCTGTTGTTTGTATTCGGAAAAACGAATAAAAAAACATATAGTTAAGGCGGGTGCTTAATTGCAAATATAAAAATGACTGAAGTTCAACTGAAAGATAAGAGATTTGAACTCTTTATTCCTGAAAAGATTATCACGAAAGAGATTAAAAGAGTGGCCAAAGAAATATCACGGGATATGCAAGAAAAAAATCCTTTGTTTATCTGTGTGTTGAATGGAGCATTTATGTTTGCTTCCGATTTGATAAAGAGAATTGATATTCCCTGCGAAGTCGGTTTTATTCGTTTGAGGTCTTATCAAGGCGAGCAGTCGTCAGGAGCAGTTAAAGAAGTACAGGGATTTGTTGAAAACGTCGAAAACCGTCATGTAGTGGTTATTGAAGATATTATTGATACCGGCCATACCATGTCTTATCTGATAAACAAATTGCATGTTGAAAATCCGGCAATCTTAAAAATCGCCTGCCTGCTTTTTAAGCCTGCTGCTTTGGAAATAGATATAAACCCGGATTATTGCGCATTAGAGATACCAAACGATTTTATTGTCGGATATGGCCTGGATTATAATGGGTCGGGAAGAAATTTGAAAGATATTTATAAAATAAAAAGTTAAAATAAATATGTTGAACATTATTGTTTTTGGCGCTCCCGGTTGCGGGAAAGGTACGCAAAGCGAATTGATTGTCAGGAAATATGATTTATTTCATATTTCTACCGGCAGCATATTGCGAACTGAAATAGAAAAGCAAACCGAATTAGGTAAATTGGCCGAAGCCTATGTTCACGATGGCCGTCTGCTTCCCGACGATTTGACGGTTCAAATGCTGTCCGGTATTCTGGAATCAAATCCGGACAAAAAAGGTTTTATTTTCGACGGTTTTCCGAGAACGATGGTACAGGCGGAAACTTTAGACCATCTGTTGCGCGAAAAAAATACGGGGATCATTGCCGGTTTTAACCTTGACGTTGAAGAAGATATTCTGACGGAACGCATGTTGAAGCGAGGGGAAGATCAAGGCCGTTGCGATGACACTCCCGATACGATCCGGAAGCGGCTGGAAGTTTACCGAATCCAGACCGAACCTTTGATTGCTTATTACAAAAAGCAGGGAAAACTTTTCAAAATAAAAGGAAACAAGCCTGTTGGTGATGTTTTTGAAGACATTCGGGAAGTTTTGGACAGGCTCATCTATCAAGATAAATAAGCATGGGCGAATCGAACTTCGTAGATTATGTAAAAATTTATGCCCGTTCGGGAAAAGGCGGCAAAGGTTCTATTCATTTCCGGCGGGAAAAATACATTCCTTTCGGCGGTCCGGACGGCGGCGACGGCGGCGACGGCGGTAGCGTAATCCTGCGGGGCGACCGGAATTACTGGACTTTGCTTCATCTCAAGTTTGAACGCCATATCCTGGCCGGTCACGGGCAAAGCGGTTCGGGACGACAGAGCAAAGGAAAAGACGGCGAAGACAAAACGATTCATGTCCCTTTGGGAACGGTCGTTTTTGACGGCGAGACCGGTGAATTTATTACCGATATTAGTTACGACGGGCAGGAATTTATTCTGCTGAAAGGCGGACGGGGCGGAAAAGGAAACAATTATTTCAAAACTTCTACCAATCAAGCGCCCAAGTATGCACAACCCGGCGAGCCTTACCTGGAAAAAAAGATTATCCTGCAATTGAAATTATTGGCCGACGTGGGTTTAGTGGGTTTCCCGAATGCCGGAAAATCAACTTTGCTTTCCGTTGTTTCGGCGGCCAAACCCAAAATTGCCGATTATCCGTTTACTACGCTCGAACCGAGTCTGGGAATCGTAAACGTTCGCGACGGACGTTCTTTTGTCATGGCGGATATTCCCGGAATCATTGAAGGCGCAAGCGAAGGTAAAGGACTGGGATTCAGATTCCTGCGGCACATTGAACGAAATTCCGTTTTGCTTTTCCTTGTTCCCGCCGATTCCAAAAACATCAAAGAAGATTATGAAACTTTATTAAACGAATTAATCCGCTATAATCCCGAATTGGCAGATAAACAACAGATTTTGGCTGTTTCAAAATCCGATATGGCGGACGACGAATTGAAACAGGCCTTAGCTGAAGATTTACCGGGAGACATTCCGTTTATTTTTATTTCTTCGTTTACCCAAAAAGGGATTCCCGCTTTGAAAGACCTGCTTTGGAAAATCTTGAACGAACAGCCGTTTCACGATTTGGAAAATATGGTTCACAAACCGATGGACATTCGTTTGGAAGATTTGGAAGATGATTTTGATTACGAAACTGCAGCTGACGAAGACGTTGGCGAAGAAAATATTCACAGATGAAATCCGCATGTAAAAGTTGCGCCAAAGAACATGAACATGTTGCGGATTTCGGAGATTGCAGATTCGCGCCGGGAATATTTGCGGCACGATACTAACATTTGGAAACACGGGTATTTTAATAGGGAAAACGGAGGGTATTTACTTGTTGAAAAGGACCGGATAAGGCAGGGAAATATCAATAAGCAGGAAAAAGAAAAATACGAAAAAGAATATAATATGTGCCGGATATTAGCTCAAAACGGATACAAAGTGGAATACCTGAAAGTGACGGAGGGAAGTTTTGATATTTATTTGAACGGAATACCGGTAGACCTAAAAAAAACTGTCAAGCCATAACAATATTCTCAGACATGCTAAACATGCAATAAAAGAAACAAGGAGCGCAAATAGTTGTTTTTGAGTTTGAACACGAAACAGTTCGCATCAAAGAAGAGCTGAAAGTTCTGAGTGCAAGAGGAATAAATGTAAAATATTACTTTTCAAATAATCCTGATAAAATCATGGACTTATAAAAATCAACAGCCCCTTTGCGGGTACATCATGATTATCGGAGGTGTGCCTCCGTTGGTGTGAGGCTGTGCCTCGCACCGTCTATTCCGACAGGGTAGAACCTTGCGCAACAAAGGAAAATATCCCCCTTGTGCCTGACGGCACAACGACCATGTATTAACAGTTTCTTCGTGTCTTTGTGCCTTTGTGTTTACAAAAAATGCTCCGGAACGGTATTTTTGTGCGATGCAGGAGTTTTGTCGCAGCAAAGTGCATTGATTTTTAGGGGATTGAGAATGGAGAATTACCGTAGCCGTCATTGTAGGGGCGCACCCACGTGTGCGTCCTGACCATTGGGGGGGGACGCTCCGAATCATCGTAGGGGCACACATAGGTGCGCCCCTACGTAATTCGTAACCCGTAATTTCCCCTCCGGATTGCGTGGAGATACTATGCTTGCGCCCACTGCTCCTTCAATAATCCGACCGATTCGGGAACAATCATCTTCCGGTCGCCCCGGCAACCGCATTCATAACTGACATATTTGTCGTAGCCAAGCATTTTCAGCGCTTTGAAACCTTCGATGTAATTATCGGCTTCCCCGTCTTCGCCCGGCATACTGCGGCGTTTGCGGCTTGCAATGTGTATGTGTTGCAGGTATTCGCCCCCCGAAATCAGCGCGCCCATGTCGGAAGTTTCCTCGCCCGTCATGTGCCAGAAGTCGCCCATGCAACGCACACCCGGATGATTGACGTCGCGGCAAATTGACGCGGCGTCAGCTACCTGCCGGAGGAAAAATGCTTCATGCCGGTTCAACGGCTCGAGGATAACCGTCGTCCCGTGTTCAACGGCACAGTTTCCCAAAACCGTTAACTGCTCACACAAAAAATTACGTGTTTCCTGCGTGTGCGGCAAACAGGGTTTCTGCTCATTAAACGCCGGAACCATGATTACGCCCGTAGAGCCTAATTCCCCTGCCGCGGCAATAATCGTTTTCATCGTACCGAAAAACTCATCACGGACAGCCTGTTCGGCAGAAAGAATAAAACCCCGGAAACCCGCACAAATCGCACTGACCTTGATATTCCGGCCTTTCAAAGCATCTTTGATTTCCGTAACGCGGTTTTCGAGTCCGCCGCCGCCCGGCTCAAAGCCTGCTACGCCTAACTGTTCCATTAAATCAAACTTTTCCGCCAAAGTTTCACCCGGAGCGATTCCTTCCTGAAAAGAAAGTTTTAATTCGGCGCTGTCGCCACCAACGCCTGAGCCTGTCGAAGGCGCAGACGCCCCGGCACAAGCCGAAAAACTGCCGGTTGCAACCATCGCTGTCCCCGACAAAGCAGTTCTGATAAAAATTCGTCTATTCATATTATGAGTTATAAGTTAACGAGTTGACAAGTAGACGAGTTAACAAGTAGACAAGTTAAGAAGTAGACGAGTTCGGAAAACATGATTTGTTAACTTGTTTACTCGTTTACTCGTTTACTGATTAACTCGTTAACTTGTCAACTCGTTTACTCATTTAACGTCTTTGTTTCCCCTGCGGTTTTCCCGGAACGGCAATAAATTCCGGTAAATTAAATTCTATTTTGCCGTATCCCCCGATATTCATCCTTTTTTCGAGGTCAATATTTTTCGGATACAAATCCAGAGAAGAAGCGACCATTTCATCCCAGGTTATTTTTTGCCCTGTATAAGCCGACTCGCGCCCCATAATAGCCGCCATATTGGCAACCGCCGTCTCGGAAGCCTGTTCAATCAATTTTCCGCTGCGGATATGATTAATCCAGTTGATATGCTCCAGCGTATAGGGATTCGTTTGCTTGAAGTTTGCAGTTTCGGCTTCGCGGTCATATTTCCACAATACATTACCTTTCAGGTCTTTGATTTCCATGTTTTGACTGTTCCATGAACCCTTTGTACCTTGAATAAACTCGCCGACATTGTTGGCGCAACCGTCAATTTGCCGGCACATACTGTGCAAATGGACGCCGTTTTCCATTTCAAAATCAACGCTGAAATTGTCGAACTGATCGCCTGTAACCCGGCGCTGACGCGAACCGAACCCAACGGCGCTTACCGGCTTTAATCCCGAAAACCAAGTAAATACGTCAATATTGTGTACATGCTGTTCAACGATATGATCGCCCGACAACCATTTCCAGTTCACCCAGTCGCGAATCATCCATTCGCAATCCGACCATCCGTACTGCCGCTCCCGGTACCACAACATACCGTCGTTCCAACAAACCGTACCGCCGGTAATTTCCCCAATCAGTCCGTTCATGATTTGCTTGTGGGATTCCACATAAGAACGCTGGTGATGGCGTTGCGTACCGGTAACCACGCATAAACCCTTAGCCGCAGCCTGCCTGGCGGTAGCGACAATCGTACGGTAACCGACAGCATCCACACAAATCGGTTTTTCGAGGAAAGCGTGCTTCCCGTTTTCAACCGCATACTGGAAAATAACCGGTCGGAAATTGGGCGGCGTACAAACAATCACGACATCTACATCGCTGTCAATCACATTTTTGTACGCATCCAACCCTGTAAATTTCTTATCCCCGGAAATGTTGATATTCTTCTTCTCTTTCAGCTTACCAGCCAATTCTTCCAAACGGTCGCCGAACATGTCGCCTAATGCGGTTATGGAAACTCCGTTAGCCGCATTCAAAAAATCGAATGCAGCGCCCGAACCGCGGCCTCCGCAACCGATAATGCCTGCTTTCAATGCTTTTCCGTCGGCGGCTATATCCGCCAAATCAGGAACATAGTACGTTCCCGGTTCTTTCAGTGGAATCGGTTTGTCGGCAGATTTACCTTTACCGCACGAACTTAACATTGCCGCGTTCACTGCGCCTACCGTACTCAAGGCGCCTGCCATTGCAGAACTTTTCAAAAATGATCTTCTGCTGATTGTGTCTTTGTTTTTCATTATTTACTTAATTTTAAAATGCTTTTTCACTCCTATAATCCTGTCCCTAACCCCTTTAGAGGGGACTTGGCCGCAGCAAAATATTCAATCGCACTGTCCCAAGCTCCCCCTTTAGGGGGGTAGGAGGCTTCTCCCTTACTTAGTAGGAGGCTTCTCCCTTACTTAGTAGAAGGCTCCTCCCTTACTTAGTAGGCGACGCCTCCCTTACTTAGTAGTTTGAACATCTATTCTTTTTTCAAAAAAATGAAAATTCCAACTGTTTGCTGCACGAATACAGCGCTCAACAATTTGCGCAAAAAATTGCCGCACACCGGAAGATACATTCAAGTAATACGACAAAAAAGGCTGGAAATGCAACATAAATAATCGAACTTAAGGGGCAGGGGGGTTAACCTCGCAAACCACCCGAAATCCGATACCCCGAACATCCGAATACCACCAAATACTTTTCGGCTGTTGCGGGTCGGTTTTCAGCCAGGCCTCATGCTGCGTATAATTGCGGGCGGCGCAACGGACGGCGGAAGCGTCGGACGCATAATTGCCCCCGCGAACCACGTATTCCGTTCCATCGGTAATCAAAGGATTCGTAACATTCGCCCCCGCTTTTTGATAAGCCTGCGGATCATATTTGTCGGCGCAGTATTCCATTACATTGCCCGGCATATTTTTCAAACCGAAAGGATTTGCTTTTACGGCGTCGGGCAACTGCGTTTTGTTTTTGCTGTTGTTTACATAAATGACGTATGAAGAAATCGGCTCTTTACCGGCATGGAACAACCGTCGCCAAAAGCCTTCGTTAGAAAATTTCCGGGGGTTGCCTTCAAAAAAATAGGGTGTTGCCGTACCGCCTCGTGCAGCATATTCCCATTCGGCTTCCGTCGGCAAACGGTATTTTTTACCGGTTACGAGCGATAACCACCGGCAGAAAGTTTCCGCTCCGTAATGCGTCATCGTGATGGCCGGACGCTGTCCGCCGCCCCATCCCTGATCGGGAAATCCGAAAGGAGGCGTCGGTCCCGAAACCGCATCTGCATCCGGACGGCTGTTATTGGCAAATACATTTTCGGGCGGGGTGCGGCCTTCGCTCATCGTTTTTGAATAAAACCACCAGTACAAATCCCACGAGACTTCTATTTCCGACATATAAAAAGGACTTACGGTTACGTTGTGGACAGGGCCTTCGTCGTCTTTCCGGAAAGGCTCTTCTTCCGGGCTTCCCATTTGAAACGTTCCGCCGGGAATGGCGATCATCCGGAAAGACAAATCCGAATGAGGTATTTGTTCGGTAAAATTGGTAAATCCCGTAACCGGAGCAGCTTCTTTGAAATATTTGGAAGTATCGGACGAATGAACTGCAATGTCCCGTAACGACAATTTTTCGTGTTTGTAATTCGGGTTGTAATGACCCGCATCCAGATGGCAGGCGATGCACTGCATATTCAACTGTTTTTCGTTGGCTTCGTAGTACAAATGAGCGGTAATCGCATCATCTTTAATTCCCTGCGGAAAAAGGTCGTGATGACAGTCTTTACACGATTCATTGGGAATATATTTTACGGCTTGTTCCGGTTCCGATTTGTAGTCCCAATTGAAATCCGCACTGTCTTTTGTCAGGTATCCCCACACGTCGCGCACTGCCAGCCGGAATTTTGCCGAATAATGAGCCGCAGTGCCGGTTTTGGGCGGAAGATGACAATCCACGCAATGCACACGCGTCCCGCTTCCGTTATTGACATGCTTCGACAGTTTCCAGCTCGCCTCTACATGCGGATGCACATGACATTTCGCACAGGATTGATCTGTCGAATAATACACCGTTGCTTGATAGGCGGATACAACTATACATGCGCCTAAAACAATACCTGACCAAAGATAAATGAATTTCTTTTTGTCTTTTTTCCGTTCATAAAAAGACCGGTTTCCGTACCTTTCCCTCCTTCTTGCCATTTCTCACACAGTATTCAAAAAAAGTTATATATCAAATTTATAAACAAAAGAATCGTAACAGGGTTTGTTGAATGGAAAAAAATGTGTGCCGGCTCAATCATTTAAGGATTAAACCCGCACCCGAATTTTGCGCGCAAGGTACAAAACTTTTTTTGGAAAAACAAGGAGTTATTTTGTCAAGGTGCATTTCAAATTGTCGCGCCCTGTCATTGGCTCCGCCGAACGTTGTTTCCCGCGCAGGCGGGAATCCCATGTAAATTGAAAATGGAGAATTAGCGCACCGCGTCATTGCGAGCCGCGAAGCGGCTCGCAATGACGCGGTGCGACTTTTCCCGGTTGGTGCGAGGTTGTGCCTCGCGCCAACCGGGGGGATTGTTCGTATTAAGCATAGCCGGCTTTACGCTCGCCGTAAAGCCACCTTTATGTCCGGCGTAAAGCCGGCTTTACGTCCGGTGCATAGCCGGCTATGCGTCCGGCACAACCAAAAACATATTCTATCATCGCTGTTTAACCTCCCTCGTTGGCGCGAGGCGTAGGGGCGCACACACGGGTGCGCCCCTACAATGATACATGATGCTAAACCTCATTTTCACCTTATTCTCTCCAACAAAACAACCTCAGTAGCAAGAGCGTGTTAATAATTAAAATTCCCTGACCTTATTACCTTATTATAAGGATAAGATAAATAGTCATCCATTAAAAACTGATTAT
>JAITCT010000241.1 GCA_031282925.1 Dysgonamonadaceae bacterium
TTTTATATTCTTTTTTCAGGCTGTTGTTTTCAGCTGGTTTGCAATACGGGCTTATACTTTTAAAATGTTCAGGTTTACACTGAAAATATTTACCTGAATATCGGAAATGTAATGCGGAACATTTAAAAAGCAAATCCTTGCATTTAAAAAAGTAACGTGTTATATTTGAAATGTTTATCTCTCCGATGATCAGGGCGTCCCCCCGTAATTCGTAATTTCACTCCAGTTTGCGGAGAACTAAAGCCGTTCGCGCAGGAAGATACAGTTTCAGCCATTCTTTCCCTTCGGCTTCATAAAGCGGGTCGTGAATGGTGAGGTGCTCGACGGAATCGTCAACCGACCCGAAACCGCCGAAGTCCGGACTGTCGGTATTCAAAACAATCCTGTATTTACCCGCAGACGCTAAAAGTCCGTAACCGGTAAAAGATTTCTCCGGATTGAAATTGAATACAAAAAGCAAGTCTCCCCTACGGTAAGCCAACACTTGATCGCCGTCGTTATCCCAAACCTTGTAGATTTCAGAAGTTTGAAATCCCCTGATTCCCCCGATTAAATGAATCATGGCTTTATCAAAATCTCCCAAAAACCGGTATTTCAAACCGGGATTATCCACCAAATCCCATTGGCGGCGGGCGTATTTGTAAGACCACCCGTTGCCCTCACGCGGAAAATCAATCCATTCGGGATGCCCGAATTCATTACCCATGAAATTCAGGTATCCGCCGTTGATGGTTGATGCGGTAACCAGTCGTATCATTTTGTGGAGCGCCATGCCGCGGTCGACAACCATATTCCGGTCGGCGGCCGCCATGTGCCAGTACATTTGGGAATCAATCAGGCGGAAAATAATGGTTTTGTCGCCAACCAAAGCCTGGTCGTGGCTCTCGGCGTAACTCACCGTCTTTTCGTCGGCGCGGCGGTTGGTCGTTTCCCACCAGATACCCGAAACCGGCCAGTCCTGGTCTTTCCTTTCTTTAATGATTTTTATCCAGTAATCGGGAATATTCATTGCCATGCGGTAATCAAAGCCATAGCCCCCGTCGCCGACCGGAACGGCCAGTCCGGGCATCCCGCTCACTTCTTCGGCAATGCTTATCGCATTTTTGTTTATTTGGTGAATTAACCGGTTAGCCAAAGTAAGATAACAGATAGCGTCGCCGTCCTGGTAACCGTTGAAATAATCGTCGTAATAGGTAAACGCCTCGCCCAAACCATGACTGTAATACAACATGGAAGTTACCCCATCGAAACGGAACCCGTCGAAACGGTATTCTTCCAACCAAAATTTGCAATTGGAAAGCAGGAAATGTAAAACTTCGTTTTTCCCGTAATCGAAACAAAGCGAATCCCAAGCCGGATGTTCGCGGCGACTGCCACTGTGAAAATACTGGGTATAAGTTCCGTCGAAACGCCCCAAACCTTCTACTTCGTTTTTGACGGCATGGGAATGTACAATGTCCATAATCACGGCAATGCCCAATCCGTGCGCCGTATCAATCAGCTCCTTCAATTCGTCGGGCGTCCCGAAACGCGACGAAGCCGCAAAAAAACCGGAAACATGATACCCGAACGAACCGTAGTAAGGATGCTCCTGTATCGCCATAATCTGAATACAATTATAACCGCCGGCTTTGACGCGGGGCAGCACATTTTCGGTAAATTCTTTGTAAGTACCCACTTTTTCTTCGGTAATCGCCATCCCGATGTGACATTCATAAATCAACAAAGGCGAAGTGTCGGGAACAAAAGACTTGTTTTTGAACCGGTACGGCTGCTCCGGTTCCCAAACTTGCGCACTGAAAATATACGTTTTCTCATCCTGCACCACACGGCGCGCCCATGCTGGAATCCGTTCGCCCCCGCCGGTATTCCAATGAATTTTCAGTTTATACAAATCTTTGTGATGAAGCGCATTGGAGGAAAGATGGATTTCAAAAACGCCATTTTCAATGCGGTGCAACCGGTATTCTTCGCATTCCTGCCAGCCGTTGAAATCGCCGATAAGGTAAATATTTTCCGCTCCCGGCGCCCATTCCCGGAAAACCCACCCGGAAGGCGTAGCGTGCAGCCCAAAATATAAATGACCGGATGCAAAATCGCGCAGATCGATCTCGCCGTTGCGGGTCAGTTCATTTTCCCTGCGTAAAAAATAACCATACCGGCCTTCAATCGCCGGAGAATAGGGTTTCAACCACGGATCGTCCTTTATTAATTTAAGTAAACTCATAACCGATTATTTTGCGCGTAAAAGTAAGGAATATTATGCTTCATTCCTCTATTTTTATTACTTTTGCCAATTATTTTCCAAATCGGAAGAAAAATTAAACAGATGAATATTTCATATAATTGGCTGAAAGAGTACCTTGATTTCCGCTTAAGCCCCGGAGAACTGGCGGCCGCCCTCACTTCCATCGGACTGGAAACCGGCGGCATAGAAGAAGTTGAATCCGTTAAAGGCGGATTAAAAGGTCTGGTAATCGGCAAAGTGTTGACCTGTACCGGCCATCCCGATTCCGACCATTTGCATGTTACAACCGTGGACGTCGGCAACGGGCAAACTTGCCAAATTGTTTGCGGCGCGCCGAATGTCGCCGCCGGACAGAAAGTGGTTGTTGCGACCATCGGAACAAAACTTTATTCGGGTGACGAATCTTTTACGATTAAGAAATCCAAAATCAGAGGCGTGGAATCCAACGGAATGATTTGCGCCGAAGATGAAATCGGTATCGGAACTGACCACGCGGGAATTATCGTGCTTCCCGACGAAGCCCAAGTGGGAACTCCGGCAAGCAAATATTACAAAATCGAAAGTGATTATATCCTGGAAGTCGATATTACACCTAACCGCATCGACGCGGCTTCGCATTACGGTGTGGCGCGCGATCTTGCCGCATATTTGCAGGTAAACGCTCACGCTTCACCGTTCGCCGTTCACCTGAAAAAACCTCCCGTCAACACTTTCAAAATCGACGATTATTCCCCCGCCGTTACCGTTACGGTGGAAAATACGGAAGCCTGCCCGCGATATTCAGGCCTGACGATTAAAAACGTTACCGTCAGGGAAAGTCCCGGCTGGTTGAAAAAACGCCTGGAAAGCGCAGGAATCCGTTCCATCAACAATATTGTGGACATAACGAATTATGTTTTGCAGGAAACAGGACAGCCCTTACACGCATTTGATTTGCGGGAAATTATTGATAATAAAATCATTGTAAAGACGCTTCCGGAAGGAATTCCTTTTGTTACCCTCGACGGAACGGAACGGAAACTCTCCGGCAGAGACCTGATGATTTGCAACCTCGAAGGCGGAATGTGTATCGGCGGCGTATTCGGCGGCCTCAATTCGGGCGTAAAAGACTCAACAACGGATATTTTCCTCGAATCGGCCTGTTTCAATCCGGCCTGGATTCGCAAAACCGCCCGCCGTCACGGTCTCCATACCGACGCTTCTTTTCATTTCGAGCGGGGCGCTGACCCGAACAACACCATTTATGTCCTGAAACGCGCGGCTTTGCTGATTCGGGAATTAGCCGGAGGAAAAATTACGGGCGACATTCAGGATATTTATCCAAATCCGGTACCCCGTGCAAAAGTTGAACTTTCCATCCGGAAAGTTTGGAATCTAACCGGCAAACAAATTCCGTCCGAAATCATCGAAACGATACTCGAAAATCTTGAAATCAAGATAACAAATAAAGAGGAAGACGTTTGGGCTTTGGATATTCCCACTTACCGCGTGGACGTAACCCGCGATGTTGATGTTATTGAAGAAATACTGCGCATCTACGGCTACAACAACATCGAAACCGGCGAAACGCTCAAGTCCAATCTTTCTTACAAACAGCCGGACGATATTTCATATAAACTTCAAAATTTAATATCCGAACAATTAACCGGTTACGGATTCAACGAGATTCTGAACAACTCCCTGACGGCGGGCGCATACTATGAACCGTTGACCGCTTTTCCCAAGGCGCAGTGCGTTTTACTGTCCAATCCGCAAAGCGCGGAAATCAACGTGATGCGGCAAACGCTGCTTTTCGGTGGGCTGGAGAGTATCGGTTTCAACCGCAACCACAAAAACCCGGATTTGCATTTGTACGAATTTGGGAATGTTTATTCCTGTCATGCCGGCAGGGAACAGGCAAACAACCCATTTGCCGCCATAAGGGAAGAATTTCACTTATCCCTCTGGTTAACGGGAAATAATGTAAATAACAGCTGGATACGGACGGATGAAAAAACCTCGGTTTACGAATTGAAAGCGCTTGTGGAAAATATCCTGTTAAGGTTGGGAATCCCTGCTAAAAAGGCGGTTTTCAAACCGGTTGAAGACGATATTTTTTCCGCCGCATTGTCAATTGAAACATTTTCGGGTAAGAAATTAGGCATTTTCGGGATTATCCGAAAGGCAGTCTGCAAACGATTCGATATTAACGCCGAAGTTTATTTTGCGGAGTTGAACTGGGACGCTTTGATGAAAGAAAACAAAAGAACTTCCGTCAAATACGGCGAAATCGCCAGATTCCCTGCCGTTAGGAGAGATTTGGCCCTGCTGATTGATAAAAACATTTC
>JAITCT010000279.1 GCA_031282925.1 Dysgonamonadaceae bacterium
CGCAAGTCAATCCGCCCAGGCCGCTTCCGATAATAACAACATGATTATCCATACGTTTTTTCCCATTTTATGCCGGCCGGCAATTCGTTTTCCCTGCAAACAACCAGGTTGTCCGGCCGTCCGGCGCAGTGCTGCGCCAAAGCGCGCAAGCCGTCGTCCTCCTCCGTTGCGTAAACCCGTGTATCTTTATGCACCAGGGCGAACAGGAAGCCGAAAACGCCATAGCCGCTGTTTTTTACCCAAACGTTTCCTTTCCCCCGGTAATGGTCGATATCCGCCCGTTTTTTACTTCCTTTCCCTCTTTCCAGATCGCTCATTTCTTTTTTTGCGCCCCGGTAAATGTCCGTTCCCTTATATAAATAATTGTGCATGACAAAACTTTTGAAATAAGCGGCGGTTTCCAGGCGGCGCGACAGGGCGGCCAGCAGCCCGCCGTAATATTGCCTGACCTGCCTGGAACGGGTAGCGTAATCCGCTGCAAACCGGCTGTCATCCGGCGTGATGCGCCGGTGAACCTGAACGGTAATCATGCCTTCCCGCAACAGGAAATCGTTTTTCGGCAACACATGCCCTGCCCCGTGCAGTACAACCGGCACAATATCCATCCGCAAAGTTTCGGCCAGGTAGAAAGCGCCGCGGTGAAAACGCCCGATGGAGCAGTCTGCGGAGCGTGTTCCCTCCGGGAACACCGCAATGGAATAGCCCGCCCCGGCTTTTTCCGCCAGCCGCTCCACACTGTTTTCAATGCCGCCGGATACCGGGTAAAAATCGGCATATTTTATCAGCCGCCCGTAAAAAGGACTGTTCCAGGCCCAGTCGTTGGTCAGGATGATTAATTTGGGGGTAAGCATCATCACGCACATCAAATCCAGATGCGACTGGTGATTGCAGATAATAACAGCCGGCTTTTCAAAAGTTTCGCCGGCCGGGTTTTCAGCATTGAACCGGACGCACGGAATCCGTTTGACGACAAATCCGGCCACCCAACGCAGCAGGGCATGGTAGCGCCGTTTTTTCCCCTCCGTCTTTTTACCGGAAGCAAACAGCAAAAACCCGTAACAGGTAATCATCATGCAGCCAAGCAAAAAGGCGGTAAAAGCGTAAGCCGTGAGTGCAAACCGTTTCAAGGTCAGGGGAACTTCCCTGTATTTGCCCTTTTTGGTTGTCAGCCACCGGAAAACGGACGGCGGAACGATGCAGGCCATCAAAACGACAACGACCATGCCAATCATGGTTACTTCCGCCAGGGAACGCATGGCGGGGTGTTTTGCGAAAATCAGCGCGCCGATTCCGGCAAACATAAGCAGCGCCGACAGGATGATGCTGTTTTTGTAGGACGCCAGCATCTTGCGCCGGTAAGCGTATTCATACATTAACCCTTCGGTAACGAAAATGGTATAGTCGTCGCCCTGCCCGAAAATAAACGAAGCAAGGATGATATTGACAATATTGAAACTCAGGCCGCCCAGCTGCATGAGACCCAGAATCCATATCCAGGCCATTGTCAGGGGAAGAAAAGCGGTGAGGCTCAATTCGATGCGTCCGAACGAAAAAGTGAGGAAGGCAAAGACAATCAAACTGCAAATGCAGAGCAAATAATTGAAATCCTCCGACAGGGCGTCAACCATCCGGGCAGCCATATTCCGCGAATCGAAATAAAACGTATCGCCGTTTGCAGACGTCTTTCCGGCAAGCAGGTCTGCCAGGGCTTCCTTCTGTTCCTTTTTACAGTACAGCAGGCTGATTATTTTCGTATTATTATCATTTTCAAGCAAATAATTTTTGCGCAGGAATGAAATAACCGGTTCGAACCAAGCCGTTTCCCGCACTTGGAAATCCGTGGAAAGCAATTTCTCAAAAGGCGCAAAAGCGTCGGGTTTGAACCCCGCTTTTACACCGGCTTCGCGTACCTTTCGGGTTAATTCCGCCCCGCGCTGCGTCCGGAAACCGTTCCACCGTTTAATCCGTTCGGCCTGTTCTTTTCGGGACATCAGAAAATTGCCCGCTCCCGAAACATTTTCAACCCGTCCTGCCCGGACAAGCGAATCAAGCCATATCCGGTTGTTTTCATACACCGCCAGCGCATCGTCCAAATGCTTCCCTTCCGAAACCAGGTATAGCGTTTCATAATCTTTTCGATTCATGGCGTCGAGCAACCCGCGCATGTCTTCCCTTTGGGTTTCGGTCATGTAATTGATTTTGTTCATGTCCGGTTCAAAAGAAGTGAACCGGCTGAAATAAAACAAAACCGCCGTAATAACTATCACCGAAAACAGGACGGATTTTTTCCTTTCGGGGGCAAAAGTAATCCATTTACCGAACGGGAACGGTTTCCCGCGGTGGCCGGTTTTAACAAGATGAGGCAGGAATATCAGCACAAACAGGATCGTACCCGCCAGCAACAGGGAGCCGAACAGTCCCAAGTCGCGCATGGCGTCGGAATGAATGAAAAGCAGGCTGATAAAAGCCCCGACGGTGGAGATATTGCCCGTCAGCAGCGGCGGGATGATTTCTTTCAGCGCCTGTTTCCTGTCGGGACGGCGCTGCAAATGGTCGATAAAATGAAGCGGATAATTGACGGCAATCCCCACAAATATGGAACCGGCGCCCAGGGCGATGAGGGAAATATGGTCTTTGAAAACCGAAAATATGCCCAAAGCAAACAGCCATCCGAAAAGAACCGACAGGAATATCAGCGCCAAATTGGTAAGGCTGCGAAAAAAGAGGACAAGCAGGAACACAATCAGGAAGACGGCCATGGAACCGGCCAGCAGGCTGTCCGTTTTAATCCGGTTGGCATTGCTTACCGCAATGACGGGAGCGCCGAAAGCGCTTATTCTCAGCGATGGAAAATCGGCCAGCGTGCGGTTAATCGACCGGTTGACAAGTTCTACCGGTTCACTGTTTTGAGCCGTATTACTTACGCCGTAGGGCGTGGTCAGGATAACCAGTCCTTTTTTCCCGTTATCGGAAAACAGGTATCCGTTCCTGACCTCAAAACCGTCGCCTGCCTTGAAATGGTTCATGCGTTGAAAGAGAGGAGAAAACAAATGCAGCGGGTCGTGCAAAATCGTTTGTTTCAGGAAACTGCCGGAAGGAAGCATCAATTGCCGCCGGTCTTCAAGCAGGCTTGCTTCCGTATTGTCTGCGGCAAGCAGGGAATCCATCCGCCGGTAATCGGTTTCGGTAAGGTAATAAGGAACATTGTCCCGGATAAATTCGGACAGGCGGAGCATCCGGCTCTCGTCCACCTGCGAAACGATATCGCGAATGATATGTAAACTGTCAATATCCTGCAAGACGGCAACAAAGCGGTCAATGGCTCCGGTAATTTCATCCTCTCCGTTCAGGGAATCTTTACGGCTGAACCCGATCATAATTTTATCGGCGTTTTCCATTTGCCGGAATACTTCCGTCATGCGTTTACCGGCAGGAATATCCGGCAAAAAATCGTTTATATCTTCTTGATAGCGCAGGCGAAGCAACAGCAAAAGAAAGACGGCGACGGCCAAAGCAAGTAAAGCATACAGGCTTTTCCTGTGCAACCGGAAACAGGAAAATATGGATACAAATAACCTTACCATGGCGCACACACGTTATTTGTCAAACCAATAACGGATGAAACGGCTGGGGTATCCGTAAACGACCGCCAAAAAACAGAGAAACGTATTCAGCAGGCTTATCCGCAGGAAATCAATCAAAGGCCGGAAATGAGTAATTCGTTTATCGGCAGCGTAATAAACAGCCTGTACGGGAACGGGAATCTGTGGAATGTTTTTCCAGGCTGCACGCACCAAAAGTTCCAGTTCGGCTTCATAGCGGGAAGTAAAGGGGCGTAAACCCTTCATTTTTTTCAGGGGATATAAGCGGAAGCCCGTTTGGGTATCAGGCAAATATCTTCCCGTTTGCAGCATAAACCAAAAATTGGAAAAACGGTTGGCAAACATGTTTTTCTTCGGCATGTTCTGCCGGTTAAAATGGCGGCTGCCGATGATCATGCTGTCGGGATACAGCCAGACAGCCCGTTCAAACAGGGATAAATCACAGGCCGAATGTTGCCCGTCGGAATCCATCGTGATAGCATAACGGTAGCCCATTGCTTCGGCCTTGTCGAATCCCAGGCGGAGGGCATAGCCTTTTCCTTTGTTTTGGGGACAGGAAACTAAGGTAATCCGGGCGTAACGCTGCAAAATCCGTTCCGTATCGTCCGTAGAGCCGTCGTTAACGACAATGATTCGCTCTATGGACGGCGTCCGGTCACGCGGAGTTGCCGATATTGCTTCCGATACGGAGTCAATAACTTCCGGTAGATACAGCATGTTGTTGTAAGTCGGGATGATGATGCAGATGCCTGATTCGTTCATGGGATAATTTTTGCTTCCAAACTTAACTTGGCAAATTGCAAGTCGTTGTGATGCACGTTGACGGAAAAGCGGCAACTGTCGCCCGCTATTTCGATTTTTGAAAAAGTAAAAGCTACTTCCCTGTTCTTTTCCGGTTGAATAACGGATAGAAATTTGACATTCATGATTTTACCGATACTGAGTTTCGTTGCTGTTTTATGCTCCATCAGTTCTTTACTCATCTGTATGATACATGCGCCCGGAGTTATCGGGTTACCGGGGAAATGTGCCCGGTAAATGTAATGGTTTTCATTGAACGAGACCTGATATATATTGTTGTGTTGCGCGGTGATTGCATAAAAATCATTCATCAGTTTCATGGCTCAATCTGTTGGAATAAATACTCAATTTTGCGCTTTTCATTTACTAACCTGCATTGTCCGGAACCGGTTGTTTCAAAATGTTTCCCTTTCACGGGCAAACGCCACAGGATAGCGGCCAAATCGGATTCGACCGTTTTGCGGATATACCATTTATCCAAAAACGAAACCGTATTCAACAGGCGGCATTTCCCCTCCTCCGCAGCAATAAAATCGAAGGCTTTCACGCCAAATTCATTGATCATGCTTCCCCGCCATGCGTTGTCAACGTATTTTACGGCCATAATTCCCGATATTTCTTTTCCTTTCAAACTTATCCACATCCGGTATTTGGCGGCGGATTGCGCCTTGTTTAATGCACATTGCACGGGAATGTTTGCCGCTGTGGGCAGCTTTTGTGCATCGCATGAAGCGACCGCCAGGCAACAGCAGTTAATCAATATGAAATACGCGGTCTTCAATTTTTGTGTTGAATTGTTTGTTTGTCAACCTGATCACTGTTTTATCTCCGCCCTGTTCTTTCATCTCCACGCAATCGACCGAATAGTCTTTTGTATTGAACATCAGTTTGATTTCCGCAAACATCCTCCTGATTTCTTTCCGTTGCGGCAGCAAAACCACTTCCCACACCTTTTCGCCCCAAAAATAGCCGGCTTTGAAATTCTTGTCTTCAAGGCCGCTTCCATTAATGCCGCACATCATCATTCTGATGATTTCCCGGAACAGTTTGCTTGATTTTACATCCGTCACATTCCGGGATTTTTCCGACCGGACAAGGAGTTTATCGCCATTCAGGACAAACAGGCAGGAATAAGGGGAGAGATACTCCCAACAGAGCCGGTTATCGTTCCGATAATACATTTTCCCCGATGATTCCATTTTATCGTTCAAAACGGACAATTCTTTAGTTTGGAAAAAATCACAGGCCAGACTTTGCATGTTTTGCGAAGCCAGGGTAATTTTTTCCATCATCAATTGCTGCTGCCCGGCCGATGCCGGTTTTTGGGCTGCGAGATGAACATTCGCAGATACTAAGGGAAGAAACAGTAAAAAAAATATTTTTTGCATTGCGTAGTAATAACAGGCTGCAAATATATATGAAAATCGTGAGGTTTCCAAGCGGACGAAATGAAAAGGCATCATATTTTCTGCACCAACACTCTTGCAAAAATTTCCTTGCCATCCACATAGGGTCGGTATTGTTTATCCTGAACTATTTTGTATCCTTTTTCCAATAAGCCGTTTAGTATTGGCCGAACAGATACTGCAAACGGTTTTTCAATGTTATTTGGAATATAGCAATTATCAACTAACAAGGTTTTTGAATCGTCATGTTTTTTGTATTTTTCCGGTATATCTTTTAACGGCACTATTTTTAACTGCTTAAATCTCAGTCTGTCATTTATCGGAATATTTGTGTACCAATGTCCTGCCGCCCTTGTAAGTTCTCTTTTGGGATTCCGGAACCAATCCACTTCATTATACCCAGCCCATACCTGATTTGCTTTAAAATATGGAATATATGTGTCATTTTTTACATTAGTTATATTTGAAATAATCAAAAACTGTTTGCCGCTTCCGATAATCATATTCCAGTAATCTACCGAGCGTGAAAACGGCGGATTCGTACAAACAATATCGGCTTCTTCTTCAAGTATTTTCAGTGAAATAGGGTGGTCAAAACTTCCATCATAACCTTTGGGATATTTTTTTTCTATTTTGACCCCGTCTGTTGTAAAAATGTATGCTACGTATGATTTGCTGCCTTGATTAAACAAATCTACTTTTCCTCCATAATGCGTACATATCAGTTTTTTTAATCCGAGTTCCTTGAATTTTTTCAAAAAATATAAAACAAATGCCGAGGTTTTTCTCTCGTCTTCATCAACCGCATCATCGCAGTTGCAAAAAACAGTTTTATCTTTCCAAACGCTTTTATCATACATGGAGAGTTCTTTTTCAACGTCCTCGTATCGGGTATAAAATTCGTCATTTTCCACCTTTTTGGCTTTTTCCATTATATCTTTCGGCGAAAGCCCCCTGTTATACTCTTTCAAGCGCCTTTCCAAATTATCGGTTATGCCGATTTTGCAGACATTGCCGGTGTTTGACGCTTGAACGATATAAACATACTGTTTGAATTCGCTTGCTGTTTTATTTTTTGCCATAATCTGAATCTTTATTGCTTCCATTTCCTGTAAAATATCAGAATGTCTTCATATCTTTTCGTCTCCTGATCATCCGAACAGCTATATCCTGCCCGCGCCAACAGAAGGGGAAAAAGTCAGAACTACCGCATTAGACAATTTCTCGCAAAGGTAACAAATAAAAATAATTTTTTAAGGTTTGACATACACCTCTTTAATTACCGGCTTTTCCGATAACCGACCAGCGCCCACCCGTTTAAGACCGACGCATAGATTGCCAATGCCGCCAGTTGCCGCCATATATCCGAAAATCCGCTGCCTTTCAGGAATGTCATCCGCATGATTTCGATAAAATACCGCAGGGGGTTGAAGCAGGAGAAAACCTGCGCCCAGTGCGGCATACTTGCTATCGGCGTGAATAATCCGCTGATAAGGAGAAAGATGATCAGGAAAAAGAATATGACGAACATGGCCTGCTGCATGGTTGACGAATAGTTGGAAATCAACAGTCCAAGCCCCGAAACGGTTGTGATATAGACCAGTACCGAAAGGTAAAGCGTCAACAGATTGCTTTGGGGCGTCAGACCGTAGATCAGTGCGGAAAGTCCCAGCGCCAAAGTGAAAACAAACAGGCCGACAGCCCAGTAGGGAATTAATTTTCCAAGGATAAAGGAGAATTTACTTACCGGCGTTACATTGATTTGTTCTATCGTGCCGGTTTCTTTTTCGCCGACAATATTCAAAGCGGGCAGGAAGCCGCAGAGCAAAGTCATCAGAATGACTATCAATGCGGGAATCATAAACACTTTGTAGTCTGAAAAGGTATTGAAACGGCCTTGCGGAATCACCTGAATCAGCGGCAATCCGGTTTTTCCGGACGTTTGGATGATTTCCCCCCTGAGTTCGCCGGCAAAATCCCGAATAATCTCATTCATATAGCCCGAACCTAATCCGCCTTTCATGATATTGACCGCGTTGGCGGAAATCATTACGCCTGTTTCGCCCCCGTTCACCAGGTTTTTTTCAAAACCGGGCGGAATATCCAGCAGCATATCGGCTGTCCCGTCTTCAACGGCAAGCATTCCTTCATCGTTTGAACGGGCATAACCGACCAGGTTAAAATACGTTGACGCGCTGATTTTTTCCGATAACCGTTTCGACCAGGCGCTGTGGTCTCTGTCGATTACCGTAACGTTGATGTTCCTGATTTCCTGGTTGGTCGCCCAGGGAAAAACCAGCAGTACCAGAAACGGGAATGCGCATATCAGCTTCGGAATGAATGCATTCCGAAAGGTTTGCTTAAATTCTTTTTCAATTAAATACCGTAACATGTTTCAATTGATAATTGATAATTGATAATTGACAATTTGTGATCCGACAACTTTTATTTTTCCGGTTGCTGTACGGAATTTTCGTATTGCCGTACGGAGTTTGCGTATTGCCGTACGGAGTTTGCGGATTGCCGTACGGAGTTTCCGGATTGCCGTACGGAGTTTTCGGATTGCTGTACGAAGTTTCCGGATTGCCGTACGGAGTTTTCGTATTGCAGTACGGGGATTTCGTATTGCAGTACGGGGATTTCGGATTGCTGTACGGAGTTTTCGTATAGCTGTACGAAGTTTCCGGATTGTCGTACGGAATTTCCGGATTGTCGTACGGAATTTTCGCCGAGCTAAAAGCAAGGCTCCAGCCTTGCAAAAACCATCAAATGCAATTAATAAATCTTTCATTTCACACTCCGCATTTGTTTTACCCGTTCTATTGAACGCGAAATAAGGGTAACTTCCAATACGCCATCCAATCCCGCATAATTTCCTGCACTTGAATACAGGTAATCTTCTGCTTTTTCTACTATTCCTGCACGTACCGGATTTTCGTGTATATAATTTATCTTACTGTCCATAAATTGATTGCCATAAACTATTTCCGCATGATTTTCATGTGTCCACAGTTGATACTTTTCATTTCGTTTATGCTGTTTGGCCGAAAACTCAAGCAAATTCAGTATCCATTCCTTGCGGCTTTCTACCTCTGTATGCAAAACTTCCAATATCTTTTTCGCAGTAAAACTTTTGAACTCCTTTACCGTATTGCTTAGTTGCCCGGTTGCACTGCGGGCTAACAAATGAATATGATTACTCATAATGACAAATGCATATATTTCCAATCCCTTGTGTTGTTCGCAAAAACGTAAGCTGTCAATCACAATATCCCGGTAAACTTTTCTTGTAAAAATATCTATCCACCGGACTATTTGAAAGGTCATGAAATATAATTCATCCTGTTCGCTGATTTGGTATCCTGTACTCATCCTTTTATTGCTTCTTTTGTTTTTGCAAGCCCGGAGGCTTGCTTTTAACTCGACGTAGCGGGGACGCTACGCCGAGCCGGGGGAGATTGTTATCGCTTAACATATTGATTTGTTGAGCTGTTTATTCCAGCCTTGTTTTTATATTTCTCAAACTTACCGTAATAATCAGTATGGCCATTCCCAGCAAAATCAGCATTTCTTTCAGGACGAACCGAACCGGTACGCCTTCAATAATCAGTTTT
>JAITCT010000292.1 GCA_031282925.1 Dysgonamonadaceae bacterium
CAAATTCTATACCTCGATAACGGAAAAACATTGGGCAAGCATCCCCGGCCTTTACGGTCGCGCTATTGCCGCCTTGTTTTTGCAGCGCAGCGGAAAAACAGGTATTGCTCAATCCATCGTCAAATCGCTTCGCGAACATGCTTCCCACAAACCGGATTTGGGTATGTATTGGGCGAATAGCCGCGCTTATTCGTTCTTTTTCAATAATGCCATTGCCGACCAGAGTTTTATTATGAAAGCTTTCTACGAAACGGGCGCTTCTTCCAAAGAAATGGATGAAATGAAACGTTGGCTGCTGAAACAAAAACAAACGCAGGAATGGGAAAGTCTGCCGGGCTTGGTCAGCACAATTCAAATTCTTCTGCAAACCGGTTCGAATTGGCTGGAAGATACCGGCAAAACGAGTATCCAACTCGGTAATCAATCATTTGACACGTCCAAAGGCGAAGCCGGAACGGGTTATATCAAAGAAGTTTTTGACGCCAATGCCATTACGCCGGACATGAGCCGCGTGAAAATCACGCAGGAAAATGCCGCTCCCGGCTGGGGCGCGCTCTACTGGCAGTATTTTGAAGATTTGGATAAGATAAAAGCTGCGAAAACCGGATTGAATGTAGAAAAATTTATAACCGGTCCTTTGAAAGTCGGGAATAAAGTCATTGTGCGCTTGGTTGTCCGTGCGGACAGGGATTTTGAATATGTTTTGTTGAAAGATATGCGCGCTTCCTGCTTTGAGCCGGTCGAACAACTGTCGGGCATCCGCTGGGCGCAAAGCGTGGTTTATTACCAATCGCCCAAAGACGCTTCGATGAATTATTATTTCTACAACCTTCCGAAAGGAACGTATGTATTTGAATATCCGTTGTATGTAACGAGTGAAGGAGATTATTCAAACGGCATTACGACGATTCAATGTCTTTATGCGCCGGAGTTTGTTTCGCATACTTCGGGAGGACGGGTGGTCGCAGGTGAACGGTGAAGAACCGTATCATGCTTATTTGCAATGAGAAAATAGAAAACAGCGGATAGATCACGGTATGGCAGCATCCCGGTTTAACGGTGATAAGTGAAATAAAATTCCATGCCGGCAAAAATATCAACGCAGAAAGCAGGAATAAAAAAAGCAAAGATAAACCGGCGATTCACAACAGGTAAATTTTTTGAGGAAGAAGGGGTAGGAGAGGGAAGGATAGAAAGACGTATGAAACATATAGTGTTTTTCTACAAAAAATATATAGGCACCAGCGGTTTACAGAGTGAAAGTTGTCTCACCAGGACTCGAACCTGGGCTGGCTGAACCAAAATCAGATGTGCTACCACTACACCATGAGACAATCCATTATAAAACGGCGCAAAGATATATCTTTTTCTTGATTCACCAAAATTTTGAACGGCAAATTTATTTTGAGGAAGATTCAAGTAACCAAAGCAACCAAATTATAAAATCTCTCGAAAAGAGCATCAAAGTTAAGTAATTTTCCCTTCTTTGTTTTCGGGTTAACTGTTTTTTATTTTTCATTGCAACGGCAAAATAAAAACTTTTTTTCCAAATTCTGTTGGAGACATGCCCAACAGAATTTTTCGTTTCTTACTTTATTAGTTGCATTTACTAATTGAACTTACCCTCCCCCTGAAAAATTAGCCGTTTTTATTTTCATATCTTAAATAAAATAGCTACCTTTGTCAGTTTTTTAGTACTCTCAGACTAAATTTTATTGAATGAGGCAGTTAAAAATTACCAAATCAATCACCAATCGGGAAAGCGCTTCTCTGGATAAGTATCTTCAAGAAATTGGACGTGAAGACCTTATTACCGTGGAGGAGGAAGTCGAATTGGCACAAGCGATTAAAAGAGGCGACCATGCTGCTTTGGAAAAATTGACGCGTGCAAATCTTCGTTTCGTTGTATCTGTTGCAAAACAGTATCAAAATCAGGGATTAAGCCTTCCGGATTTAATTAATGAAGGCAACCTGGGTTTGATAAAAGCGGCGGAAAAGTTTGATGAAACACGGGGGTTCAAATTTATTTCTTATGCAGTTTGGTGGATCCGGCAATCTATTTTGCAAGCCTTGGCCGAACAGTCGAGGATTGTACGTTTACCGCTGAATCAGGTGGGTTCTTTGAACAAAATTACGAAGGCGTTTTCCAGGTTTGAACAGGAACACGAACGACGTCCTTCTCCCGAAGAACTCGCTGAAGAATTAGACATTCCGGTGGACAAGATTTCGGATACGCTCAAAGTTTCGGGTCGCCACATTTCGGTGGACGCTCCTTTCGTAGATGGTGAAGACAACAGTTTGCTGGACGTGTTGATCAATGAAGACGCGCCGATAGCTGACCGTTATCTCATCAACGAATCGCTTGCGAAAGAGGTCAACCGGGCTTTATCTACGCTGAGCGACCGTGAGCGCGACATCATCAGGATGTTTTTCGGAATCGGCTCTCAAGAGATGACGCTGGAAGAAATCGGTGATAAATTCGGTTTAACTCGAGAGCGAGTAAGACAAATTAAAGAAAAAGCAATCAGGCGATTGAAAACAAGTAACAAAAACGACTTGTTAAAAAGTTATTTAGGGTAAATCCCTTACGAAAAAGTTCCCCGAAACAGAATTTCAAAATGGGGAAAAAGCTCCCGAGAAATCCGGAGCTTTTTTATTTTTAAAATGCTCTTTTCGTCTATATCTCAAAAACAGGTAGTGTCTTACGCTTTAATTATCAACCCCAGGGCAGATTTTCATCTCATACTTTATCCGTTATCCCGCAATAAAAACGACAGATCATCCGTAACTTGCAAGTCTGTCGGGACTTTGCCTTTTCTGAACAACCGCGCCGTCCGCGAACCGATCAACCGCAGGCGGTCGTCTTCCAATTTCAATAAAGTAGATTCGCGTAAACCTAAAACATAAATATCCTGATGAATTTCAATAAATTCTTTGATGCGGGCTTCCCGCGTTTCGCCGCTAAAGCCGACGGGATGTGCATCTATGTAATGTGGATTAATTTGAAACGGTATCAAGTTCAAGGTGTCGAATCCGCGAGGGTCAATAATGGGCATGTCGTTGGTTGTCTGCAAAGTAGGGCAGGCGATATTCGCTCCGGCGCTCCAGCCCACGTATGGCGTTCCTTCCAATACTTTTTTACGGACAGGTTTCATTAAACCGAGGTCGTGCATTCGCCGCACCAGTTGCCATGTGTTTCCGCCACCGACAACAATAACTTCCGCCGCTTCTATCGCCCGAACCGGATGTTGGGTATGATGGATGCCCGTTATGTGGTGTCCTAACTCCGAAAATCGCTTCTCAACTTTCTTTTCGTATTCGTCGTAACTAAAAGTAACTGCTGCATAAGGAATAAACAAAGCGGTTACGGGTTTTTCCCCAAGAAATGTTTTTATTTCTTTTCTGGGCCAGAACAAATAGGGTTCGCCCATATTGGTGGAATTGCTTAGCAGTAAAAGTCTCATATATATTAGATGTTTTTATAAAGGGCGCAAGTTAGGTATAAATTTTTGAAAAAAAAACTTTAATTACACCCTTACAGTTGATCGGAGCAAAATAAGTTCAATGCCGGCAACTTTTTTCCGGTAATTTTTTGGAGATTTAAAACAAAGCAGTATCTTTGCACCGCAAAAATAACATGGTGGTCGTAGCTCAGTTGGTTAGAGCATCAGATTGTGGTTCTGAGGGTCGTGGGTTCGAGCCCCATCTTCCACCCACCGTTAAGCAGCAGATTAATTCGCTGATTTCTGCAAGTTTGTGTATCTTTTTTATACGTATCCCTGTCTTTATTTTGACGGCTTCGGTTTGCCACCGGATAAAGTAACGCTTGTTAAAGCGGTGGCAACCGGTTTCTTTTTCACACAGTTATTCCAAATTTTTTAATAATAGCACCTGTCCATTCCCTCAAATCCTTTGATGCGGTATGCGGAAATAATTGTTTCTGAAAAATTTGCAGCCATTTCAACAAAATTTATTATTTTTGCGTTTGTATTTTGACTGACGGCTCACTTTTTTATGCCGCTGTTACCGTAAAACGGCATATAACAGATATAAATTTATAAAGCGAAGCATGATTTCCGTAAAAATTCCCTAATTCATGAATCAAATCAGTGAATTAGCGGCAAAAATATAAACGCATGAAAACAATAAGTTTTTTACTTCTACTGCTTGCAAGCAGTTTTGTATTTTCTTCCCCTGCGCAGGAAGATGT
>JAITCT010000057.1 GCA_031282925.1 Dysgonamonadaceae bacterium
TGGCCGCTCCCCGCAACATATCGCGTTCGGCGCCTTCTATATCGGCTTTGATGAAATCTACCCGCGTCAATTTTCTCTCTTCTGCAAACCTGTCAAGGGTGGTAATGGCGATTTTTTCTGTCATGCCGCGGGGCGTATTGACAATGGAGTTTCCTCCGCTGTTATTCTCGCAAATTGAAATATCCACCTCACACTCGGCAAGACCCAAGCCTTTTTGGACGGGGTGAATTTGCCCCCCCCCCGTTAACGTTATTTAACATCTGTGTTTTGCACAGCAGTTGATAGGTTTCGCTTACCGGCTCAAAAGCATAGGCTGTGGCGCCCTTGGAGGCGGCATAAGCGCTAAAATCGCCAATCCATGCGCCGGCGTCTATCACCACGTCGCCCTTTTTTACCGTTACGTCAAATGCTCCGTCGGTATAACCGTAGGGACCTTCGTGCATGGTGCGGTCAAAGTATTCGACCATGTACCTGTCGTAATTGTCGTTCAAAAAACAGGGAAACATGAGGGTGTCGTCAAAAACATAATTCAGGCATTGCATTTTTTCTTTGCTGCCTGAAACGTCGGGCAGCTTGCACACGCCGAAATCGAAGTAAGATTCCCCGTCGCTTTGCTTCAGCCACTTTTGCCGGAATACTTCCATTTCTTTTTCGCGGCTCGCCTCCTTTGCTTTTTCTTTACGACACGAAACTACTGCTTCATAGAAACTAAAAAAAAATGTCGGGGCAATATGTAATTCGCGTGCAACGCCTTTGATGAAATAGGCGACTGCTTCCAAATGCGTCCATCCTTTGTGACGCAATCCAAACATTGTGTTGTGATAGAGTTTCATTTGTGTGTTGCTGTTAAAATAAATTTATTCATTTCCTGAAAATTATCGCTAAATATCAGTATATTCATTTCCGTTACGGGTTCGTAAGCGGCACAAAAGTAGTAATAATTCTTCAATACGGAAAAATCCGGTGGATTCAGCAGGTACATTTCAGATTGTCGCAGCCGTTATTGCTTCGTCTTACGGCTTGCAATGACGCAGGTCTGCACTTTAAATATACCATAAACAGGGTATTGCAACACTTCGGAAATACCTTTACCTTTGCAAAAAAATCAGTATAAGGGCGTTTACAATTTTAATTGTATAATAAGAAAGCAAACAGACAAAGTATAACATATACCGCTGCTCGAAAAAAATCGGGCAGTTTTTTTTATAGCGATAAACAGTAAACAGGCGTTCCCTCAACCGGCCGGTTGCAAACCGGAAAAAGAGAATGCCGGAATTTAAAACAATTTAAATCATGACAAAGTTAAAAGTATTTGTTTTATCAGCGATTATCTTCTCCGTTTTTCCCGCTTCGGCGCAAAACAACGAGAGGATTACGGGAAGGGTTCTGGATGAAAAAACCAGCGAACCGCTTGCAGGAGCGAGTATTTCACTCGCCAACGAACGTGCGGGAACTGTCTCCGACGAAAACGGTAATTTTTCCCTGAAAGTCAAATCATTTCCGGTTACGGTTTTAGTGGATTACCTGGGATACCAGCATCGGGGAATCAAAGTAAATCAACCGGCGGAGCCGCTTACCGTGCTGCTGCGTGAAAATTCGACACTGCTGGACGAAGTGGTGGTTACTGCGCTGGGCGTTACGCGCGAAAAGAAATCCTTAGGATACGCTACGCAAAACATCAGGGGTGAAAACATCAACGGCAATACATCTACGAATATTGTAAACGCGCTTGCGGGCAAAGCGGCGGGCGTACGCATCACCAATGCGCAGGGCGATATAGGCGCATCGCGGATTGTGATTCGCGGGGAGACTTCTATCGCAGGCAACAACCAGCCGCTTTTTATCGTAGACGGCATTCCGGTGGATAACTCGCAGTTGCTTCCGGCTTCGGGAAGAGACCAGAGCCGCGATTTCCGCAATGCTATCGCCGACCTCAATCCCGAAGACGTCGAATCGCTCAATGTCCTGAAAGGTCCGAATGCCGCCGCCCTTTACGGTTCCCGGGCTGCACACGGCGTAATTCTGATTACGACTAAAAAAGGGAAACAGCAAAAAGGTTTGGGGATTAACGTGAACGCAGGATGGACATTCGCCACCATAGCCACTTTGCCCGAATTTCAAAATGAATTCGGGCAAGGTTCCGGAGGGGAATTTAGCTATGTCAACGGCAAAGGCGGCGGCGTAAACGACGGTGTAGACGAAAGTTGGGGGCCGCGCCTTGACGGGCGGCTTATCCCGCAGTTTCATTCCAACGGAGTGGCCGTGCCGTGGGTGGCGCATCCCGACAATGTGCGCAATTTTTTTGAAACGGGCGTTACGCAGGATTACGGTATATCCGTTTCCAATGCAGGTGACAGGTACAATTTCCGGTTGGGAACCAATTTTCAAGACCAGACAAGTACGTTGCCCAACACGGAAATCAGGAAAACCAATTTTACGTTCAGCGGCGACTTTCAGCTGAGCGAACGGATAAAAGCCGGCGCTAATGTGAACTACATTATCACCGATGCGCCGAATGTGCCGAGCGGCGCATCGCCGACGGGCAGCAATTACCGCGCATCAAGCATCATGTTGCAATTCCTCTGGTTCGGGCGGCAAGTCGATACCAAAGAATTGTGGAACGGCTATAAGACGAATCGCAACTGGAATGCCAGCTATTACGACAACCCTTACTGGGAATGTTATTTCAATACGACCGAACAAAACCGCAACCGCCTTATCGGCAATGTGCATTTCAGCGTAAAACTGCTGGAAGGATTGGATTTCCGCTTCCGTTCAGGCGCGGATTATTACAATGACCGGCGAAAATATAAAATCAAAACGGGTTCTTCGGGATCGGGCAATCCCGACGGTTCTTATGCCGAAGACGCCTACACGGTGAGCGAAGACAACACGGAAGCGTTGCTTAATTTCAAGCGCGATTTTTCCGGCGAGTGGTCGCTGGATGCTTTGGCGGGCTATAACGTACGCAACAACAGTTATTCCAATAACTGGCAGAAAGCCACCAAACTTGCGGCTCCCGATCTGTACACTTTGAATAATTCCAAAGACCCGCTGGAATCGGCCAATGTATTCAACCGTTTGCGCGTGTACAGCGGCTTTGCTTCGGTGCAAACAGGTTTCAAAGGCTGGGCTTTCCTGAACCTGACGGGACGCAATGACTGGAGCAGTACATTGCCGGTCGGAAACCGTTCGTATTTCTATCCGTCGGTAACGGCAAGCGCCGTATTGACCGATGCTTTGCAAATAAAGAGCGATGCACTTTCGTTCCTCAAAGTTCGCGGCGGATGGTCTGAAGTGGGTAACGATGCCGACCCCTATCAACTGTTTACCGTATATAATATACAACAAGCATTCTCCGGAAATCCGATACAGGTTTCTTCTACTACGAAAAATAATCCCAATATCAGGCCGGAACGCACAAAATCGGCTGAATTCGGCCTGGAAGCGGGATTTTTCGACAACCGGCTTGCGCTTGACTTTGCGTTTTACAACACCAACAGTAT
>JAITCT010000074.1 GCA_031282925.1 Dysgonamonadaceae bacterium
GGGCAAGTACTTTTGGCGACGACATAATGTCGTGTAATCCGGAACGGGCAAATGCGGCTTCCCCAGTAGCGTGAACAAGCTACCGGTAAAGCCCGTGCTCCGGCGATAACGAAGCCTGCAATTAATCTTTAGCAACAGGCAACATTGAATGATACTGTCCGGGTAAGTAACTTCACCTACCTCCTTTTTCTTGTTTACAAGCAGATTCCATTGTTTAAACACGTCTGGCGATAGAAACACGCTCAAGCTGCCTCGCTGGCACAAAGTTGAATTATATGCTTTCCAATCTCGAAATTTATATTTACTTTTGGCCGGGTTTATTGACTGGGTACTCATGTATCTGCTTCTTTTGTTAGGCGAAAACAAAGATAAGTCAATAAATCCTTTTTTTATCGTTGCAACAATGCCCTATGCAATTATAAATTATGATGGAAATGTATATCGATGTAATGGTCGAAACTTAACTGAAGAAACCGCAGAAGGAATATTAACTTCTGAAGGAAGAATAGAATGGAAACCTAATGTTTTAGAAAGGCGCTTAGGAAAAACGACATTTGAAAATTCTATGTGTTTATCATGTAAAATGTTGCCTGTATGTATGGGACCTTGTAGTCAAAAGTGTATGGAGAGAAATTGGGACGATTTAAGTCCTGTGTGTTCGTTACATGCACTAGACATGACTTTAGATGAATATCTTTATCTTTGGACAGAGCGGGAATTTATTCGGAGAAAAGAAGAAATATTGAAAGATTCTATGCTTAATAAATGAAATTTCTTTTAGTTCAAACAGTATTAATAAAAAATCATATGATCAACCATTTTTTATACGGAATAAAGGTAAAGGCGTTTGCATCCATAACCTTGTTTTTCATTAGTTTTAATATTTATGGGTACAATCTGTCCGGTTCGATTATTAACTCAAATACCTTGCAACCGGTTGAGGGCGCCATTGTCAATTTGTTGACATCGGACAGTTCGCTTGTAAACAACGTGTTGTCAAAAGCGGATGGGAGTTTTGTGATAAAGCAAGTACAGTCAGGAAATTATTTTCTGGAAATAACGCACGTCGGTTTAGAGACTAAAACCGTTCAAATCTCTAACCTCTCGGAAAATATAGATTTGGGAAAAATCGAAATGTTCGAGAAAACGCTTGAGTTGGAAGAAGTATCCGTTACCGCGAACAGCAATTTGACTAAAATTGACAGGCAAATCATTTTCCCGACTGCCACGCAACTGAATACCTCTTTTTCCGGTTTGGATGTTTTAAGTAAAATAATGTTACCCAGATTGATTGTAAATACCACAATGAATACGATCCGTTCGCTCAGTCCCAAAGGCGTTCAGATTCGGATAAACGACGTTAAATCAACCACCGAGGATTTATTATCCATCCAACCCAAAGACATTGTCCGGATAGAATATATTGACATGCCGGGCGTGAGATATGGTGAAGTGTCCGAAGTGATTAATATTATAACCCGGCGAAGAGAACGGGGCGGCGTTGTCGGAACAAATTTAATACAGGCTTTGACTACGAATTACAGCAATGATTATGTTTATGCAAAAATAAATCATAAAGAATCGGAGTTTGGAATTGCATACAATTTCATATACAATAATCATGCAGATACCTATTCTACAAATAATCAGTCCTTTTTATTAAAGGATGGAACGGAATACAATATACGCAAAGTGGGAGTCAAGTCTCCGAGCGAATCCATGCAGCATAATATGGCATTTACATATAACTGGACAAGAGAGAATAAAACCATATTCAACTTGCTATTGCGCAACAGGTATTATTTTCCGGAATCTTCTGCCGTACAGCATATTTTTGAAGGAGAAAATCTATCCGGCAGTTTATCAAACTTTAAGAGTACGACTAAAAGCCATACTCCATCGCTGGATTTGTATTTATTCCATCAATTGGATAACAGGCAATCCATAACGGTGAATACGGTAGGCACACTTATCAATACCGATTACCGGCGGAATTACAGGGAATATGTCTATCCGGACGAAGTGCTTGATTCTCATTATGAATACACAGTCGACGGAAAAAAATATTCGTCAATCAGCGAAGCTATTTACGAATATAAAATCAAAAACAACCTGATTTTTTCTTCAGGAATACAGCATACCCAGGGATACACGAAAAATGTATATACCAATCAGGATGACAGCGAAACTGTAAATGATATGCATAATTCGGAAACCTACCTGTATTCTCAAATACAGGGTAAAGTAAACAAATTCGGCTATCAGTTTGGCGCCGGACTTTCCCGTCAATATTTCAAAGAAGGTGCGGCTAAATATACATTTTATACTTTCCGGCCATCCCTCTCATTGTCTTATTTTTTCACAGACAGGTTATCATTGAGGTATCAGTTCTACATTACGCCGCTATTGCCTTCTTTATCAAATTTAAGCGATGTCAGGCAACAGCAGAACAAATATGAGGTATGGGAAGGAAATCCTCATTTAAAGCCATACCGGGCGTATGCAAATAACCTGACGTACGGGTTAAATTTCAAGAGAATAAACGTACAACTGTCCGGATATTACCAGTTGAGCAAGAATCCGATCATGTCTGTATCCGTAAGGCGTATAGATGAAGAAGATGCTTTTTATTTTGTTTACGGGATTGAAAATCAGAAAAGTTACCAGCATTTGCAAACCCGCCTGTTTACTAGAATAGAAGTAATAAAAGACAGACTGTACTTATCTGCGTGGAGCGGCGTCAACCGGTATATCAATCAGGGTAATGAATATGTACATACTTACACCGGTTATTTTGGTGGCATTCAATTAGAAGGAAATTACAAAAACTGGATATTGTCGGCAAATCTTGATTCCGACTTAAAATATTTATTCGCCGAAACACTTTATTGTAATTCTAAATCGGCAAACGTAGGTATAAAGTACAAACATAAGGATTTACAGGCTGGCATTGCCGTAATGAATCCTTTTTTGCCCAATGGATCGCCCTCGGGAAGTAACTACTTATCCTCTACCGTCAAAAAAGAAGACCGGAGCTATTCCAGGGATTATGGAAATATGGTAACTCTTTCTTTATCATGGGATTTTTCTTTTGGACGTAAATATAAAATTGATCCTAAAAAAATAAATAAATCGGACGAAGATTCAGGTATTGTAAGATGAGAAAATTTCCCCGTATCATACAATTTGACAGCATGGATTGCGGAGCAACATGTTTACGAATTGTTGCACAATATTATAGACGTAAATATAATGCAGATACGTTAAATAAAATATGTCCGGCAACTCATGAGGGTGTATCATTGGGCATAATGGTAAATGCATCTGAAAATTTGGGATTTCGGACTTCATGTGGGCAGACGACGATTAAAAAATTAGTAAAACAACGTCCATTTCCATGTATCCTGCATTGGAATAATAATCACTTTGTTGTTCTTTATGACATAAAAAAAACAATTAAAAACGAATACCGGTTTTATATTTCGGATCCAGGAAACGGATTGTTAAAATTTGATGAAGAATCTTTTAGAAAATATTGGCTTAATACACAAATTAATGGGGAAGAAAGAGGAATCTTGATGGTCTTACAGCCCACACCTGCTTTTTATGAACGAGAAAAAGATCAAAACACGAAAACTCCTTTATATGTGAATTTTATATTGCAATATGTTAAACCTTATAAAAAATATTTTTCCCAATTATTTATTGGGTTGATTTTAGCCAGCATTTTGCAATTGGCATTCCCATTCTTAACACAATCTATTGTTGATATTGGAATAAAAGATAATGATTTAAATATTATTTATCTGATTTTGCTAGGACAACTTGTACTGACATTAAGTAGAATTTCTGTGGATTTTGTTCGACGATGGTTGATTTTGCATCTTGGTACAAGATTCAGTTTATCTATTTTGTCTGATTTTTTTATCAAACTAATGAAATTGCCAATGGTATATTTTGATACAAAAATGACGGGTGATATCATGCAGCGAATAAATGATCACAATCGAATAGAAAGATTTGTTACAACTCAATCATTAAATATCGTATTTTCCGTATTCAGTTTTATAGTACTTAGCAGCGTTATACTTTATTATGACATAAGAATATTTTTAGTATTTATTATTGGAAGTTTGTTTATACAATATGGGTGATTTGCTTTTTGGGAAAAAGAAGAGAGTTGGATCATCGATATTTTGAAGAGTATGCAAAAAATCAAAATAAAACGATACAAATAATCAATGGTATGCAGGAGATTAAACTCCAGAATTGTGAACGTCGATACAGGTGGGAATGGGAGGATATACAAGCCAATTTATTTTATACCAATGTTGAAAACCTAAAACTGCAACAAATTCAAGACGTTGGTCGAACATTGATTAATGAGTCGAAAAACATCGTCATAACAATACTCACGGCTACTGCAGTTATCATGGGTGATTTGACGTTAGGAGTTATGCTTGCCATACAATATATCATAGGACAATTAAATACTCCAATAGAGCAATTTGTGCAGTTCGTTTACTCATGGCAAGACACTAAAATTAGTTTGGATCGTTTATTCAATATACATCAACAGGAAGATGAAAATAATGCAACGCGAAATATAACAGAAGTATCAGAAAATATGATCATAATATATGATCTTACTTTTCGATACGATGGCATAGGCTCAACAAAAGTGTTGAATAATATAAATTTAGAGATACCTAAAGGAAAAGTAACAGCTATAGTAGGAGTCAGTGGTAGTGGAAAGACAACTCTTCTGAAATTGCTACTGGGGTATTACTCAATTCAGGAAGGAGATATAATAATTGGACAAACATCTCTTTCTAAAATCAATTTGGAATGGTGGCGTTTAAGGTGTGGTACTGTAATGCAAGATGGCTATTTATTTTCAGATTCGATTGCAAATAATATTGCCACAGGAGAAAAAGTGGATGTGGATAGATTAGCTTATGCAACAAAAGTAGCTAATATTGATGATTTTATTTCCCAATTGCCTTTAGGTTATAACACTGTGATAGGTAAAGATGGTTTAGGGTTGAGTCAGGGTCAGCGTCAGCGTATTTTAATCGCTCGTGCAGTATATAAGGATCCTGACTTCTTATTTTTCGATGAAGCGACAAATTCATTAGATGCAAATAATGAAAAAATAATAACTGATAACTTAGCAAAATTCTATTATGGAAAAACAGTAATGATAATAGCTCATCGGTTAAGTACTGTGAGAAATGCGGACCAGATTGTTGTTCTTGATAAAGGTCATATCGTTGAAATTGGGGATCATCAGACATTAATAGAAAAAAAGGGGTTCATACTTCAATTTGGTCAAAAATCAATTAGAATTAGGAAATTAAACAATGGAAAATAATAAAATTAGAAATATTCAACTTAGAGTTCCTCGTGTAAAGAATATAATAGGAGAAATTCCACCTTTAATTATAAGAGTGAGTAATCTTATCATATTAATTATATTGGGAATAATGTTTTTATTCGTGTTTTTTGTTCCGATTCCATATAATATAAAAAGTAACGTATTCGTTGATGTAGTTTCAAAAAGTATATATGTGCCGCTTCATGACAAGAGATATTTTAAGAATACTTTAAAAACAAGCTTAGAGATAGATGTATTTAAGGAAATTAATGCTAATTCAATAGAATTAGCATTAATTCACATAGGAGATACCTTGGTTTATAATAAGCAGTTATACATCTTAACTAAGGTTGAATTTGCCGATTACTTTCAATATAATATAATCAAAGGAGATAAATGGCTAAAGGGTAAAATGTATATTGAAAAAGAGAGCACACCTCTTTTTAGGAGATTTATGTATAATGAATGATTAGATATCAAAAATATGGAGCGACTAACAGTTATTATTCCATTTTTAAATGAAAAAGACGAGATAAACAATACGCTGGAAAGTATTCGTAATACAGCAGGGTATAATGTTGACATTATACTAATTAATGATGCTTCCACCGATGGTTATGATTATGAGACAATTGCAATAAAATACAAGGTTAAATATATTTTCAACAAACAAAGAAAGGGTGTTGCAAAATCAAGGGATATTGGAGTCGAGTTACTTGAAACAAAATATTTTCTAATTGTTGATGGGCACATGAGATTTTATAATAATAATTGGTGGAATATTATAATAGACAATTTAAAACAAGAAGAAAGAGCTCTCTATTGTTGTAAATGCAAACCTATAGATATGGAATTAAAATTAATAAATAGTCCTTCTTGGGGAGCATATTTGGATTTAGAGGGTAAAGAAAATCCCAGTACAATCTTGTCTCCTCATTGGGTTAGATGTGAGTTAAATCCTACACAAAATATGGTTGTTATTCCATGTGTATTGGGAGCTTGTTATGCTGCCTCAAAGCCATATTGGACTTATTTAAAAGGACTATCGGGATTGCAAATGTATGGTTCTGACGAAGCTTACATTAGTATAAAAGTTTGGCTTGAAGGAGGAAATTGTATATTAATAAAAAATGTAGAAATAGGTCATATTTTTAGAGATAGATTTCCTTATTATGTGGACTATTCTTTTGTGATATTTAATAAGCTATTAATATCTGAAACTCTATTTCCCAATAAATATAAATATAACACTTATAATATCGTTAAAAATACAGCAGGGATATGTCTGAAAACTGCAATGGAATTATTAACGGCTTATTCAAAGGAGATAATGCAGCTAAGAAAATATTACAAAAAAATATCAACACGTACATTTGATTCTTTTGTAGAATTTAATGAAAATATTAAAAAAGAAAATAATTCTTTTGCAAGATAATTTGTAACTTTTCAGCCTCATCCTTAAAAACACTCAAAAAAAATGATTTTTAAATCAATGTCGTTTAATTAGTGTCTGTCTATAAAGTCGTGTTTTTCAGTTTTTATTGTTTATCTTGCCGATTTCGGCGATACCCGCCCAGTCATTTCGGCAATATCCGTTCACTTTTTTGATTTTCGTCTATATTGAATGGCTGACAAAATTACACATTTTTTCTTAAACTTTCCCCTTTAAGTTCAAAACGATGAGAAGAATGGACTAAATCTATTTGGACAAACCTGTCAAAATAGTGTTGGATAATGCCCTGTATCAACATTGTAAAGCGGTGATGGAACGGGCAGAGAGTTTGGAAATAGAGTTGTTATTTTTGCCTGCTTATTCTCCGAATTTGAATATCATAGAACGATTGTGGAAATTCACAAAAAAGAAAATACTATACGGTCAATATTATGAAAGTGCGCAAAAATTTCATGAGGTAATCAGAGCATTTTTTGCAGAGGTAAGTACTAAATATGCCGCTGATTTGAACGACTTGCTATCGCTGAAATTTCAATTCTTTGAGGATGGCAATGCACAAAACCTTGCCGCGTGAAGTATATAGAATAGGGAGACCTTCCCCATTAGAATAGGGAGATGTTCCCTCCGTTGAGGCTGTATCAAAGGGTGCATTTGAACTGGGTGTAATTATATAACACGGAGTTCGTTAAAAATCTTGACCATATCATTTATTTCATGTAAATTTGTCGATAAATTTTGTATGTTATGAAAAATTTACCGATAGGAACACAATCGTTCGAAACATTACGCAACACAGACTGTGTATATGTAGACAAAACCGAAGGTATTTATCGTATGGTTAAGATGGGAAGAATTTATTTCCTTGCCCGTCCGCGCCGGTTCGGGAAATCGCTACTGATAAGCACTTTGGAAGCGCTTTTCAAAGGGAAAAAAGAATTATTCGAGAGCCTTTATATTTACGATAAATGGGACTGGTCGCAACAGCATCCGGTTGTCCGGATTGACTGGACGCTGATAGACCATTCCACGCCGGAAGAAATGAAAAGCGGTATGGTGAGCTATCTGGAAGAGCTTGCCGGAAGTCATCAGGTTATATTAACGGAAGAATCAGCGCCCGGCCGTTTTAGAGAATTAATTCGTGCCTTACATGAAAAAACCGGTCAAAAAACGGTCGTGCTGATTGACGAATACGACAAACCGGTTACGAGCCATCTTTTCGATTCCCAGCTGGATGCTGTCCGGACGGCGGTGCATGATTTTTATCAGGTACTGAAGGGTTCCGACGAGCATTTGCAGTTTCTTTTCCTGACCGGCGTATCCAAATTTTCGGGGCTGTCCGTTTTTTCAGCATTGAATCATCTGAACGATATTACCTTAAACGAACAGTTCGCTTCGATATGCGGATACACGCAGGAAGAGTTGGAAAATAATTTTCCCGACTATCTTGATAATACCGCCGAACATCTGGAAATGACAAAAGAAAAACTCCTGGATGAAATCCGCTACTGGTACAACGGCTACACATGGGACGGGAAAACTTCCATATACAATCCGTTTTCGACGCTGAGGTTTTTCTCGGCGCAGGAATTTACTAACTACTGGTTTGCTACGGGTACGCCCACTTTCCTGGTAGATATTATTCAACGGCGTAACGCTGCGAACGTTGTACTGGAACCGTTTGTTGTCGACAGTGGTACTTTCGGGGGATATGACCCATCGGAACTGGAAGAAGTGCCTTTGCTGTTCCAAACCGGTTACTTGACCATCAAACGGAAAGAACGGCTTAACGGGATTCCCCGCTACACGCTTGATGTGCCTAATTCGGAAGTAAGAGAGGCATTCTCGCAGTCTCTGTTGAATGTCTATGGTAAATATCACGGCAACAGGATCTACGACTTGCGCTTGACAATGGAACGGCAAATCAACAATTGCGATGAAGCCGGCTTTGCCGACAGCCTCGAAGTCATGATTGCTACGGTTCCTTACGAGCTTCACCGCACCGACGAGGCCTATTATCATACCATGATGCTGATATGGATGCGTCTGCTGGGCTTCAAAATACACGGGGAAACCCCGAATAATCGCGGACGTGCGGACGCTGTCTGGGAACAACCCGGACTGACCGTTATCGCCGAGATAAAATACCATGCCGAAAAAAAAACAGACCTCCTGCTTAAGGAAGCAATGACGCAAATACATGACCGCAGGTATTATAATTCCTGTACGGGGAGGGTAATTCTTTTGGGTATCGCTTTTTCGGGTAAGGATGTCGGTTGCAGGATGGAGGAACTGAGTCGTTCTTTTTAAAAAGGTTTTCTATCAAAATTTTCATGCCTGATAATAAAATCTTCCGGCGTTAAGATTTCATTTTCTAAAACCTATTGTGTCCTTGGTAATGATTACATTGACGTTGTTTTCTATTGCTACTTGTGCTTGTAATGCATCTTCACAATCGGACTAACCTGAATCTGAATACAAAGCATTAAGAATTGTGTCTTTGTCAACATTTAAAGCGTCTGTTATTTTCAATAATTCTTCAAGAGATTTGAAAGCCTCTAATTTCTCTCTTTTAAGTATAAAAAAATATCCGTAACAGTTGTAGCGGATAGAAGGGTACCTAAAATTCCTGCAAAAAATCCGTCAAATTCACATCCCGCGCCAATTCCATCTTTTGGCGAATGCGGTAACGGCACATTTCCACGCTACGGTAGGAAACATTGAGCAACGGCGCCATGTCTTTTGAACTCAGCCCCATTTTCAAGTAAGCGCAGAGGCGTAAATCGTTTTTCGTGAGATTGGGAAACCGTTCTTTCAGGCGTTTGAGGTAATTTTCGTAAATCAGATCGAAATTTTCGGCAAATTTTTTCCACTTATCGTCATGTTCAATGTTTTGTTGAATCTCTTGTTGCATGGTTTTCAGGCGCTTAGTAATTGCCGGAAGAGCGTCCGGTTTTTTCATGTCTTCATATACGTTTTCGATGATTTTGTTTAATTCGATCAAAATCTCGTTTTTTCGGATAACATTCATTGTTGAATTGGCCAATTCCTGCGATTTATGCCGCAGTTCGTGCTGTAGTTTATTTTTCATGGATACGATTTCCTTTTCTTTTTCCTGTGCCTTCTCGTCTTTTTTGCTTTCTATTCCGTGTACACTTTCTTTTGATTTGTTGCTTATATATTTGATTAATAGCATAGCGATACCGGCCAGGAACACAATATAAATCAGAATCGCCCAAAAACTTTCGTACCACGGCGGCAAAATCGTAAATTGATAAGCGGTTTCTGCAATATTTTCCTCCAAATCGTTTTGTGCCCGTACGCGGAAAGTGTAATTGCCTTTGGGCAGTTTGGTATATTCTTTGAAATTGCTTTTCGACCAGGCCGACCAGTCGGAATCGAAATGCTCTAGCCGGAAACTGTAAGTAACCACACATTCGCCACGATATTCCGGCGCCGTATATTCAAACCGGATGGAATTATTTTTATAATCAAACGCCGGAATTTGATGCCGTTGCGACAAATAGCCCGATACGAGCGAGTCTTTTTCATTTGTCAGGAACACTTTTTGGATCGTGATTTGGAAAGTCTGTGGTAAGTCGGTCGAGGCTTTGGAGCGTTTCCTGTCAAACCACGCGAAGCCATTTTCCGTGCTAATCAGGATGTTGGACGAATCAATGGGATTGAAATGTTCAAATCCGGGAATCAGATTATTTTTCAGCCAGGGAAAAAACAAGGGCTGTTCCACCCTGTATTTCCCGTTTTTTTCTTTCACGCCGATAGCGCAATAATCGGGCGACAGGCACCAGACCTCACCCGAAGGCATTTGCATAAGCCGCAGAGAATGAGCCTGAATTCCAAATTGTGATTCAAAATCTTCGGCATGTTCCATACGGTTGTTTCGGGGGTTGTAGCGAAAAAATCCTCCTTCGCCCGAGATGATAATTTCGCCGTCAATTTTAGCCAACACATTGTTCCGGTTGCTGTAAAGTCCTTTGTCCGTGCCGAACTGCTCAACCGAAAAGCGGGTCTTGCCGCTGTTGAACGTGAGTTTGTAAATGCCTTTCATCCAATGGCAAAACCAAATAATTCCGGACGAATCTTCTTCAAACATTCCGTCCGAGTGGTTGAACCCGTCAATATAATGGGAAAATTTCCACTGGCCGCCTTCGTTCTTCATCAGGAAAAAACCGTCGCAGGACGACGCTAAAATACAATTCGGATGATGTTGCAGTTCAAGAAATTTCCATGTCTCGCCAACATTCGGGACAGGAGAAGCCGTTTCGTTTTGCAGGATAAATCCGCCATAATCGGTTGCGCAAAAAAGCGTATTTTGAATTTCGGCCAAACTCCAAACCTGCCCGATGAGCCGGTCGTAAAGACGAATTGAAAGCGGTTCGGGCGAAGTGTGCACCGGAAACGGAGTTACGTACAATCCTTGATTAGTACCCAAATACAACCGGTTGCCGCTAACTAAGGAACAATAACCGGAGCCGTAAAGCCGCGTGTCGCCGAAAAGATTGTAAACCGGCGAGTTAATCATTACATAATCAATACCCCTGTCTAATCCCAACCACAAATTGTCCTGTTTGTCGAAGGCCAAACTCAGCACGGTATTGTTTTGCAAACCGGAACCTGCATGGGCATAAATCGTCTCGTTCGTTTCCAAATCCTTAACGACTAATCCGTTGCGAACCGTTCCCAAAGCAAGTTTCGTTCCTTTGATTTCGGCGCAAAGCACTTGGTTTTGTTGCATAAACAGGTCAATATCCGTTGGATAAGGCCGGATGGATATGCCGTCGTAGAGAAATAAGCCGTTGCCGGCTGTAACGAACAAAATTTGTTTTTCGCGGAAAGGATGCATCGCACATACTTTCTTACCTTTCAGGCATTCGCCGCCGGGGAAAGGCGTCAATAAATCGCCGTTCACGCACATCATGCCTTTTTCCATCGAAGCAGCCAGTAAAATGTCGTGAACAAAAGCCGCACATTCGATTTTGTACGGGATAGTCAGTTTGGTAATTTTACCGTTGTACATACGAAAAATTTCCCTGTCGCTTTGAAAGAAAACGGTTTCCCTGCTTTTCCCGATGTGCCGGATTTCATTGAAATTGCGTTCGGAAGAATGAATGTATTGTATGAGCGAACTGTATTTTAACATGCCACGTTCGTCATGTTCGTAATAACCGAACTCGCCGGAAGCGCCCGCATAAATTCGATTATCCGCCTTGTCATAATACAGCGATCTCACGTTCGTGTAGTTAGCAATCGGATAAACCGTCCATTGACAACCGTTGTATTCCAGCAAACCCCTGTTATTGGCGAAATACATCCAATTATTAGTATGCTGTATGATTCCGGCATTCGACCGGCTTCCCTGAAAATTACGGATAACCGGATAACCGGCCGTTGCTTCGGATATTACCAGCAAGCAAAATCCCAGTATAAAAATCGCTTTCTTCCTGATTATTAACATCGTTTTCCTTAAATCATTAAACACGAAAACGCAAAGATACAACGAAACTATTAATATCCGGTTTTTGTGTCTTTGTGTTCACAAGGCAAACGCATCTAATTTTTGAACAGTTTTATCAGGCAGTAGTTGTCCCATCCTGCTTTGAGTCTCTTTCTCCTTACTCCCGTCTTAGTTGTTTTTTCATTTTTCAACAGGTTCAGTGCGATCTTGTTGAGCAGTGAACAGTTCTGTGCGGCAAATCCGGTTCTCTTACGGCTGTTATCCTCATTGAACCCCACATCAAGTACCCAATGCAAAGAGTTCTCAACTCCCCGGTGGGCACATACCGACCGGTTTATCAATCCGGCACCGGCTTGGAGACTGCTGATATAAAAGCGGGTTTCATTTTCCGTCTCGCCGGTACTTTTGAGATAACGTTCCGATTCTATTTTCACCGGGGTCTTCAATCCTGTCCATTCTTCTTTGGATTCTGTCGGGGAAAGATCACTTATAACCGAACACCGGCGGGTTTCCACCCTGCCATGTCCGCAATCCGATTCCTCATCAAAGCCTTTTACCGGCAGAAAACGAAAAGAATCTTCCGCCTGCTCCACCGGATTGCCCCGGTTACCTTTGAGAGCAGCAGGTAATCAGCCTCTTTTTCCATGATCTTTGAGGCTGTATTTTTCTGACAGCCTGTAGCGTCTATCGTCACAATACACCCTTTGAGTACCAACAAATCAAGCAATTTGGGAATAGCTGTTATTTCATTGCTCTTTTCATCAACCTTTACCTGACCCAGCACAGTATGATTCTTTTCCGCCCATGTGCTGACCGGGGGCACGATGCTCTTCTTGCCCGAACTGCGGCTCCCACGCATGCTTTTACCGTCTATGGCTGTCACTTCTTTTTCACATAAATCTGCAACCGGGCGTGTCCAATCCATAAAACAACCTTCCAGCTCTTCAGGGTTCAATGCGGAAAACACGCGGTTAAAGGTACCGTTGGAGGGGATACCGCCGGGAAGGCGAAGAAATGTTTTCAACCGGTCTTCCCTGGCCCTGCCGAATGCTTCCATCTCATTCCGGCCTTCTGCCCCGCATATACACAGATGCTGTGGCTATAAATAAAATGTCTTCAAGGGAATGTTCCCGTGTCCTCTCTACGCGAGGATCCGTTAAGGATGAAAAATAACTGACTGGACTTTCCATAAGCGTTTTTTCGGAAAGATACAACTTCTCTGCAATTTAACAATAAAAATTAGATGCGTTTGCCCTGGGATATTTTTATCTGTCTGCATGTTATATGGAAATTTTCATGTAAATTTGCACTTCAATTTTAAACATAATATTAAATCAATGAAACGAGATGATTTAACTTTCAGTATTATCAACAAAGAACTCCACCGGCAAACTTCCGGTCTTGAGTTGATTGCTTCCGAAAATTTTGTGAGTGAACAAGTTATGGCCGCTTCCGGTTCCGTTCTGACCAACAAATATGCCGAAGGCTATCCGGGATGTCGCTATTACGGCGGATGCCAATTCATCGACGACGTGGAACAGTTAGCCATTGACCGGCTGAAACAAATTTTCTCCGCAACTTGGGCAAATGTTCAGCCACATTCGGGCGCTCAAGCCAATATGGCCGTCTTCATGGCCTGCCTGAATCCGAGTGATAAATTTCTGGGATTAAATCTCTCGCACGGCGGTCATTTGAGTCACGGTTCGCCCGTCAATTTTTCAGGACTTATGTTTACTGCTTTGGAATACAATGTACAAGAATCGGACGGAAGGATTGATTATGACCAACTTGAAAAAATCGCTCTTGCCGAAAACCCGAAACTGATTATTGGCGGCGCTTCGGCTTATTCCCGCGAATGGGATTATGCCCGGATTCGCCGGATTGCCGACCAAATCGGAGCTATTTTTGTAGTTGATATGGCGCATCCTGCCGGATTGATTGCCTCTGGATTGTTGAACAATCCCGTACACCACGCACATATCGTTACTTCAACGACGCATAAAACTTTGCGCGGACCGCGCGGAGGCGTGATGATGATGGGCAAGGATTTTGAAAATCCGTGGGGGAAAAAGACTCCCAAAGGAGAAATCAAAATGATGTCTGCTTTGTTGGACTCGGCTGTTTTCCCGGGCATACAGGGAGGACCGCTGGAACACATCATTGCAGCTAAAAGCGTTGCTTTCCACGAGGCTTTGCAACCGGAATACGTAACTTACCAAACGCAGGTGAAGAAAAATGCGGCGGCAATGGCGCAGGCATTAGTAGATAAAGGGTATAAAATTATTTCCGGCGGAACGGATAATCATTTGATGTTGGTCGATCTGCGTTCAAAATTTCCCAACCTGACCGGCAAACAGGCCGAACAGGCGCTGGTCTGTGCGGACATCACGGCAAACAAAAACATGGTGCCTTTCGATAGCCGTTCACCGTTCCAAACTTCGGGTTTGCGTTTCGGTACGCCTGCACTCACAACGCGCGGCCTCAAAGAACCGGCGATGGGCGACATTGTGGAATTGATCGACACTGTGCTTGCCGATGTAGAAAACGAATCGACGATTAAATCCGTTGCCGCCAAAGTAAATGCAATGATGAAAGATTATCCTTTGTTTGCCTGGTAATGTTTGCCGGTTCCAATATGCTATTTGCTTTCTTTCTGACCGCTATTGCCGGTTTATCTACCGGAATCGGCAGCGGAATTGCTTTATTAGCCAAAAAAACCAATAAAAATTTCCTGAGTTTGTCTTTGGGATTTTCCGCAGGTATCATGATTTACGTATCTTTTATGGAAATGATGCCTGCCGCTTTATCCGGATTATCGGAAACTTTCGGG
>JAITCT010000187.1 GCA_031282925.1 Dysgonamonadaceae bacterium
CCTTGTCGCAACAAAAAGTTAAAAATTAGTGGCTTATTCTGCCGGAGGGCTTGGAACAGTGCAATTGAATATTTTGTGCAGCCAAGTCCCCCTTTCAGGATGTAAACCCCCGCCGGCGCAACAAATTCATTACGAATTACGAAAATCCGGCTATCCGTAATTCGTAACCCGTAATTGAATACTATTAAAATATCGTCAAAAATGCGTATATTGCGGCGGTTTTTATTATACTGTGCGCAGGACAGTTTTGTACACAGTTAATTAACCCGTCAACTCGCAGTATAAATGAATTAATAATCAAATAATGATGAGGGATAAAAAAGCAGCACGATGGACGGTTTTGATGATCGTTTCGTTTACAATGATGGCCGCCTATTTCTTTTACGACGCGATGGCGCCGTTGAAGGGAATGCTGGAACGGACGCAAGGATGGAGCAGTACTGATTACGGCTTGTTTACAAGCTCATACAGTTGGTTTAACGTATTTCTGCTGATGCTGTTTCTGGGCGGGATACTGCTTGACAGGAAGGGTATTCGCTTCACAGGAGGCTTGGCTACCGGATTGATGGTTGTTGGAGCGTTGATTAAATATGCTTCATTAGCCGGTATTTTGCCGGCGGAGGGAACGCTGTTCGGAATCAGGAATCAGGTATTATATGCCTCGACAGGTTTCGGTATATACGGAATCGGCGCCGAAGTGGCGGGTGTTGTCGTTACGCGGACGATAGTGAAATGGTTCAGCGGTTACGAACTGGCTTTGGCAATGGGCTTGCAGGTTTCGATAGCCCGCATCGGAACGGGCATTGCTTATCTGACGGCCAATCCTTTGGCCGAATATTTCAAAAACGTTCCGGGACTGGTGATGTTCGGAACCGTGCTGCTGATTATCGGCATGTTGGCTTTTCTGATTTATAACGTTACTTTGGATAAGAAATTGGACAGGGAACTTGAAAGCGCGGGGACAGCGTCGCTGGAAGATGAATTTAAGCTGGCGGATGTAAAACTTGTTCTTGGCAACTGCGGGTTTTGGCTGATTACCATTCTTTGCGTGTTGTTTTATTCCTGTGTTTTCCCGTTTTTGAAATACGCGCCCGATTTGATGACCAACAAGTTCGGCATTGAAGAAAGCTGGTCGGGCGTGATTCCCTCCGTTTTGCCGCTGGGAACCGTTTTACTCACTCCGCTTTTCGGCTCAATATATGATAAAAAGGGGAAAGGCGCTACGATTATGATTATCGGGGCGTTGATGCTGGTCGGCATACATGCCCTGTTTGCGGTTCCGGGCATTAATAACTGGGTTTATGCCGTATGTTTGACGGTTTTGTTGGGCATTTCGTTTTCGCTGGTGCCTTCGGCCATGTGGCCTTCGGTTACGAAAATCGTTCCGGAAAAACAATTGGGTACGGCTTACGCGCTTATCTTTTGGGTGCAAAACATCGGACTGATGGGCGTTCCCCTGCTTATCGGCGTAGTGTTGGACCGGTGGTGCAAAATTGGCGGCGCCGGTTACGATTATACGATTCCCATGCTTATCTTTACGGGGATTGCCGTTTTGTCGGTGATTGTTGCCGTTTTGCTGAAACGGGAAGACGCCCGGAAGAACTATGGTTTGGAAAAGGCTAATATGAAACGATAATAACCCGCGGCTCAAATCTGTCCCGCGTACAGAATAATTAATAATCACCGATTTTCCTGTAGTATTTCGGACGATAGCCGTCCAGCGCCTCCGGATGAAAAATCCGGACCAAATCTTTCAAAACGTAATCGGGATGAACGGGAAGATCCTCGTAATAAGTTGATTTGCCGGTATTACAAATGTAGATATTTCCTTTTTTATATGCATCGAAAAAAGCATAATTCGGGTAGTTCTTCACCAGCTCGCTTAAAGTCAATTCGGTGGAAGAGTTGTATTTGATCAGCCAGTAACCGGCTTTTTCGGCTTTTTCCAGCACCGCCTCAAACGGCAGGCCGATGGAACCGGTTTGCGTATCTTCTTTCCAGAGGTAATCGGCGCCTGCATCCTTAAAGAAATGAGCCATATAACTGTTCCCGCCGGGCAACCACCATACGCCGCTGTAGATGGTTTCGGAAAAAACCGTCGGCCGGGTTGCGAACTGTGAGGTTAAATCCTGTAATGCCCGGTAAGTGGTTACGGTTTGAGCGAATAAGGAATCGGCCAATCCTCTTTTCTCAAAAAACGGGGCGAAAAACCGAATCCATTCCGCACGTCCCAGAGGCGAAGATTCCATATAATCGACACATTCGACGGAAGGGATTCCCAGTGCGGAGATTTGTCCCGTTCCGGATTCTTCGACGGGAGCGGTAAACAGCGCTTCGGGTTCGACAAACATAATTCTTTCGAGGTCGGGATTGGCCGCTTGCCCGACGTCTGCAATTTTTCCATTGCGGATGCCGTTTTGTACAAACGGCATGTTGATATAATCCGGTTCGCAAATCCCAACGAGGGTCTGCAAAGCATCCAGCTCGGCCAAAAAACTGCATTGCACGGAACCGAAACTTACGGTTCGCTCAAGCGGCGTCCGAATCAGAATACCTTCCGGTAAGGATTCCGGCAAAGCCGCCGACTTGGAAACAAGTACAAACCGTTGCAATTCCCGTTCCGGCTTCCATGGATTGCGGACTGTCAGAAGCGTATAACTGTCGCGGGTTTCTATCCGGAAACCTTTGGCGAAATAAATGCTGTCGCCGGAAAGGGCGGAACCCGAACCGGCAACGATGCTGTTTTCTTTCCGGCAGGAGGGAAGGACAAAAAACAGGGAGAGTAGAATAATTGATAATTGATAATTGATAATTGATAATTGGGAAATAACGTTCGGCGTTAGCCAATGGGTAGTTTTCATATTCTTGTGTTTGTTGAAAATCGGTAACTGTTTCATATTACAAAATCCGTTAATTTTTCGGGATTCCGGCGGCAATCCCAAACAGTAACTATGACAACTTCGCCGGCAAGTTCATCAACATAATAAATTATTTTATATTGATTTCTAACCAATAAAGCGCGAAAAGTTTCGCTACGACCGCTGAGGGACGGCTCAATGGGCGCCATCTGCGGAAAAACGGCAAGGTGTCCGGTAGAGTCGCATATATCGCGAATTATA
>JAITCT010000195.1 GCA_031282925.1 Dysgonamonadaceae bacterium
CTAAAGATTCCATACAGGCCAAAGAGTACGCCCAAACCGATTTTTATTTTATCCTGTATTTGCCAATTATCCAATAACGGAGTAAATAACAGAATGATACTTAAAACCAAATACATTACCGACATAAAACAGTCAAAAATAAACATGCTCAATCTTTGACCGTTGTATTTGCCGGATTCTTCCGTATTCATAGGACTAAGAATTTTGTAATCTGAATGTTACAGGTAAACTGTAATATACACTTACCGCATTGCCGTTTTGCCTGCCGGGCTGCCATTTCGGCATTTTTTTCACTGCGCGAACAGCTTCCTTATCGCAACTCGGCTCCAAAGACCTCACAACCTGAACATCATCAACAGAACCGTCGGGGCGTACCACAAAACGCAGTGTTACTTTCCCCTGAATACCCTGTTCGGCAGCAATGGTCGGATAATTGATGTTTTCACTCAACCATCTCATCAACTCTTTGTCGCCGCCGGGGAATCTCGGCATCTGTTCCACATGTTCGAAAATTTGTTCTTTCGGAGCTTCGGTTATCACCTTATGTTCGGCAAGGTCGCGAATATCCACCCCTTCTTTGGTACCTTCCACCGTAGCCACGGAAATTTGTTTATCCGTTTCCGATAATTCTTCCTGCGTCAGCATTTTCTGTTCGGTAACTTCCTCGTCTTTAACAACAACCGGAGGCGTAAACTGAACCGTAGCTTTTAACATGGGAGGAGGAGCTACCGGCTTGATTTCCTCAATTTGATTTTCTTTGCTAACTTCATTCACATTACTCAAATCGGCCAGTTCTACTTCGGTTGTTTGTATGATTTCCCTTTCTTTCGGAATAAACGATTTAATCAAATCAGGCAGGAAAATCACCGCCAAGCCCACAACTGTAACAACAATCAGCGCTTTCAGGTGGCGATTGGAAGAATCGTTCCGCAATTCATACGCACCGTATGCCTTATTTTTACCTTCAAAAATAAGCGCTGTCCACTGCGGCGAAGTTAAATCAATATCTTGTGTCATAACCTTTAAAGTTTTTAAACGTTAAACAGTCTATTTCTGTTCCAATTCAACTCGTTGCTCATCAGTCAAATATTCCTTATTGCCGGTTCTTTGATAGAGGAAAAAACGATCGCCGGGAGTTAAATCAATAATTGCATACGCTCCGATGTTGGTAATCAACATCTCGTCCAATGCGTCCACCATGTTTTTGTACGTCGAAAGTTCCGTCGGCTTAATCATCACAGTCGGAGCGTAGTCTTTCGCACCCTCCTGTATTTCCTTGGATTTAGTCCTGAATACGGAATCAACAATCAACCCTTCTTTCAGTTGGGCTTTCAATTCCTGAATTTTTTCATACGTACCCTTATTCTTTTCCAATAATACGCTTCTAATGCCGCCAGCGCCGTAAGATGAGGTAATCAAATAAGTCGAATCGGCGTAAGTCGATTGATCTTTGGGAATACCCAAATAATAATACAGTTCATCATTAGCGCCCAAAAGAAGAGTAACCGCGCCGGATTCCTTAATCTTGGTTTTTTCTTCTTCCGTCAGATTCTCATCTTTCATCGGCATGTTTATATTCATCGTTTGAGGCTTCAGAAGGGTTGTACAAAACATGAAGAAAGTAATCAGCAACATGTTCATATCCACCATTGGGGTGAAATCCACACGTAGATGCTGTTTCTTCTGTTTAGTCTTTCCGCCTTCACCTTTTTCGTTTTGTTGTACTTCTGCCATTTTATTTCCTTTCTTTTAAAGAATTAAATTCAGCCTTTAATTATTCGACCCTTCTCTTAAAGTTGTAATTAAAAGATAGCGATTTTGACGCAATTCGTCTCCTCTGAGAATATCAATTATCTTTTTCACAACCGGATAGTTAGTCGTTTTATCGGATTTGATTGCAATTTTCAAATCCCTGTTAATCTCTAAAGCAGCAGCAATCCAACGTTTAAATTCGTTATCAGACGAAATGATTCCTCTGCCGTCTTCTACTTTTTCATCCTCGGCAGGAACACCTACACGCTTATTTTCCAGATTCTGCAATTCTTTGTCTTGTTTTTCAACCGGCAAATCCAAAAATGCCTGCATGTAGCGAACCGGAACTCCGAATGACTGCAATTTTCTGAAAGACTCAATCTGTTTGGCTGTATAGGTTATACCATACGGTTCACTTACCGCTTTCAATGTCGCCACTTTTTGTTCGGCATTATCCATGCTCAAAAAGACTTTTCCCTCCTTATCTACAAGTACTGTCAGTAAATTGGTTTCGGGAATTTTGATTTCGGAAACCGAAGCAGGCGTTGTTACCTGTATCGGCTCTTTTGCAAGGAAAGTGGACGTTGTCATGAAAAAGGTAAGTAAAAGAACGGTTACGTCACTCATCGCCGTCATGTCGATGAACGTACTTTGCTTCTTTACTTTAACTTTCGCCATAATTACAATTATGAATTATGAGTTTCCGCATACGTTTGAGTAATGGCAAAACCCATTTCGTCAATAGCATACGTCATGTTATCAATTTTACCGCTAAAATAAGCATAGCTAATGATAGCCAACGCACCGGTAAGGATACCGCAAGCCGTATTTACAAGCGCTTCAGAAATACCGACCGAAAGGGCGGCAGAGTCAACGGCGCCGCCGGTACCTAAAGCCTGGAACGACCGAATCATACCCAACACCGTTCCGAACAACCCCATTAAAGTACCCAGAGTAGAAATGGTTGCGATAATCGGAAGATTTTGTTGCATTGACGGAAGTTGCAAAGCGGTAGCTTCTTCGATTTCCGCTTTGATTTCATCAATTTTTGTTTCTTTCGGTAAACTTTGGGCTTCCATTTCTTTGTACTTTTTCAAGCCGGCGTCAACGATAGCAGCTACCGAGCCTTGCTGATTTGCACAACGACTTTCGGCCGATTCGATGTTTCCTTTCTTCAAATCGGCTTTTACATTGTAAACAAAATTAATTAGATTCCCTCTCCCTTTTGCTTTTGAAAGTGCAAAAAAGCGTTCCACGCTTAAAATAATTACCGTCAATAAAAGCGTTAAAATAATAGGCACCACAAAACCGCCTTTAAACATGGTTCCTAACAAGTTGATAGGATGATTGTCCGAGTTGTTTCCTTCGAAGTTTTTAGAATCACCCAAAACAAATAAAAAAAAGCATACTGCTAAAATAAAACTAAAAATGATAACGATTCCCGCTGATATACCACGAGATTTTTTACCGTCTCTCTTTGCCGCTGTCTGTTTCTTTGTTTCCATAAATTTACGTTCGTTTAAATTTAGATAAATTGATTTTTATTTTTTAAGTTATATGAAATTATGTTTTTTTGCTTGCAAATGTAATGAATTTTTGATTAATCCAAACAAAAAAGATTAAGAATATTAATATTTAAAATTATTTAATGTTTGTTCGGACAATATACCCCATAAAATACCGGTTGTTAATATACCCAAAAGGCAAATAAGCATACTGATTTTGTTATAAATATCACTCGAAAAATGCTCTACAATAGCAAGTTCTCCTTTTTTGATGAACATGGCTTTCACAATCAAAAGATAATAATATAAGGATATAACCGTGTTTAATAATGCAATAAACAAAAGCACATACATTCCGGCAGACCCTGCAGCCATGAATATCAGGAACTTACTGAAAAATCCCGCAAAAGGCGGTATGCCTCCCAAAGAAAATACGGCAAATGTCATCAGTAAGGCTAATTTCGGATTCGTTTTGTAGAATCCGTTGAAAGCAGCAATGGAAGTATCCCCTTTAGACGCATGTTCCACAGCCGAAATAACGCCGAAAGCAGCCAAATTGGAGAAAAGATATACAAATACGTAATACACGGTCGCTTCCATCCCTTGCGCATTTCCGGCAATGATACCCAAAAGGATATAACCCGCCTGGGAAATAGACGAAAAAGCAAAAAAGCGTTTGATATCGGTCTGGTGAATAGCAAACAAGTTGCCCAACGTAATCGTTATCGCCGACAACCACCACAAAGTGTGTTGCCAGACGACTTCTATCCCTCCGAAAACTTTATACAGAACAAAAATCAGGGCAAAAGCGGCAGCGCCTTTGGAAACAACCGATAAGTAAGCCGTAACACTGGTCGGAGCGCCTTCATAGACATCGGCCGTCCACAAATGAAAAGGCACCAGGGAGAGTTTGAAGCCTAAACCGCCCAGGAAAAAGACGAATCCAAGGACAGTCAAAGGTTCCCCGGCAACTTGAAGCGTCAAATCGGAAAAATAAAAACTGCCCGTTGCCCCATACAAAAAGGAAAGTCCAAACAACATAACCCCCGACGACAAAGCCGATATCAATACATATTTAACGCCGGCTTCGGCCGATTTTTCTTTGTATTTGTTGAAGGCCGCCAGGCAAGCCATAGGTAAAGAGGCTGTTTCCATTCCGATATACAACATCATGAGATTTCCCGCCGAAATCATCAGGTACATGCCCAACAAAGTAACTATCGTGATGGTGAAAAACTCGCTTCTCCGCAGGCGATTTTCCCCTTCCAGCCATGAATAAGACTGAAGAAAAACAATCAGGGTTGCAATGTTCAAAATGTTCTTCATCAGAACGGTTAAATCCGAACCGATGTACATCCCGCCGAACGCTTCTCCCACAGGCTTGAGTAAAAATCCCCAAACAGTCAAAATTGCAAACTCAATACAGGCAACCCAATGAAACCAACGGTCTTTTGATTCCCCGGAAGCGATTATATCATAGCTAAACAAGATCAGGAATACGATTATCAGCCCTATCTCCTGCCCCATTAATAAAAAATTACTGAAATCCATTTTATGTCAATTACGAATTAATAATTACGATTATATTCCTGCTAACTTTTCCATAATCGGGATAACGCTCTTGCTAATCATATTGGATACCCCGGCAGGATACAAACCCATCGCGGCAATCGCAACAATCAAACCTGCCGTCGAAACCCGTTCATACCAGGACGCATCGGTCAAATGCAAGTGGTGTTCGTTCTGAACCGGCCCATACAATATTTTACCGACAGTCCTTAATATATATACCGCAGTGATTACAATGGAACAACAAGCAGTTATTGTTAATATCCTGTGAAATGTATCATTATTTTGGAACGAGCCTACAAAAATAGTCATTTCGGCAACGAATCCGCTCAAGCCCGGCAAACCCAATGAGGCCAAACCGGCAATCACATAACAGACCGAAGCGAAAGGCATGATTTTCATCAAACCGCCCATTTCGCGAATGTCGCGGGTGTGCGTCCTTCCGTAAATCAAACCGATTAAGGCGAAGAACAAAGCCGTCATCAAACCATGGGAAAGCATCTGCATCACGGCGCCCGTCATCGCCGTCTGATTCAGCATCAATATGGCAAACAATACCAATCCGCAGTGACTCACCGAAGAATAGGCGTTGATGTATTTCAAGTCGGTCTGTACCACCGCGCTGAAAGCGCCGTAAACCACACTGATACCTGTGAGAATGAGGAAAATCCATCCCAATTCGTGCGCGGCTTCGGGCATCAAATAAATGGCAACCCTGAAACATCCGTAACCGCCCAATTTCATCAATACCCCGGCGTGGAGCATCGAAACGGCTGTCGGCGCCGAAGCGTGACCGTCGGGCGACCAGGTGTGGAAGGGAAACAAAGCGCCTAATACCCCGAATCCCAGAAAAGTTGCGGGGAATATCCAGCGTTGATGTTCATACGGGATATGTAAATGATCCGCAATATCCAGCAAATTCATACTCGCATGTCCCGAAGTATAATAAATCCCGATAATCCCCACCAACAGGAAAGCCGAGCCTCCCATCAGCATCAGGGTCAGTTTCATAGCGGAATATTCTTTTCTGCCTGTTCCCCACAATCCAATCAACAAATACATCGGAATCAAGGCGATTTCATAGAACATGAACATCGTGAACAGGTCAATGGAAATGAAAAATCCGAATACGCCCAGCGACAAAAGGCAATACCAAAGAAAATATTCTTTAGCCATGTCCATATTCCAGGAAGAAAAGACGCCAGTGAATACGATAATCGACGCCAGCACAAGCATCGCCACGGAAATGCCGTCCACACCCACCGAATAAGCAATATTCAAAGGCGCAAACCAGGAGATGCTTGATACAAAAAGCATTTCGGCGTCCGGCGATGCGGCTCTCTCTTTGATAAACAGGACGGTCAGCGTTGCCGCCAATACCAGCAGGGCGGATGCGCCCGTAACCATAATTGCCCGGATTTGTTTCATTCCTTTGCTCAGGAATAGAAACGCAATCATCA
>JAITCT010000206.1 GCA_031282925.1 Dysgonamonadaceae bacterium
TTCTACAACCGGACTAAAAAATCGCTGAATGAAGACTTCGACATTGTTTGCGAACTGAAATACGACGGCACATCCATTTCTTTGACTTACGAAAACGGAATGCTTGTCCGCGCCGTTACGCGGGGCGACGGCGTTCGCGGAGATGATGTAACAGCCAATGTAAGAACGGTCAAAAGCATCCCCCTCAAATTGCAGGGATCGGATTACCCGCTCCGGTTTGAAATTCGCGGGGAAATATTGATGCCCTGGAAAGTTTTCAACGATTTGAATAAGGAACGTGCGGGAGCCGAAGAACCGTTGTTTGCCAACCCCCGGAATGCGGCTTCGGGAACATTGAAACTGCAAAATCCGGCTATTGTAGCCTCTCGCAGGCTGGATTCTTGTCTGTATTATCTGTTGGGCGAAAACCTTCCTGCGGACGGACATTATGAAAACCTGCAAAAAGCTAAACGCTGGGGATTTAAAATTTCCGGTGCAACAAAAAAATGCAGCACTTTGGAAGAGGTTTTTGAATTTATCAGTTATTGGGATAAAGAACGGCGGAATTTGCCGGTGGCGACCGACGGTATAGTCTTGAAAGTCAATTCGGCGCGTCAGCAGTTGAATTTGGGATGGACAGCCAAATCGCCGCGATGGGCAATTGCCTGCAAATTTCAGGCCGAGCAGGTGGAAACCCGCCTCAATTCGGTTGATTTTCAGGTAGGACGAACCGGAAATATCACCCCTGTGGCCAACCTGGAGCCGGTTTTGCTTTCCGGGACGATTGTGAAGCGGGCATCCTTGCATAATGCAGATATTATTCGTAACTTTGGCGTCCATATCGGCGATATGTGTTACGTTGAAAAAGGAGGGGAGATTATTCCCAAAATAGCAGGCGTAAACAAAGAAACGCGGTTTTTGACCGGCCCGAAGGTAGAATTTATCAAACATTGTCCGGCTTGCGGAACAAAACTGGTTCGGGAAGAAGGAGAAGCCGCCTATAACTGTCCGAATCATTTCGGATGCGAGCCGCAAATCAAAGGAATGATTGAACACTTTGTCAGCCGCAAAGCCATGTATATCAATATTGGAGAAGAAACCGTCAATCAGTTTTACAAGGCAGGATTGATAAAAAACGCAGCCGATTTATATACGGTAAAGGCGGAAGACGTCATGAAACTGGAACGCTGGGCGGAAAAGTCCGCTAACAATTTTGTGGAAAGTGTTCGCAATTCATTGCACGTACCTTATGAACGGACGCTTTATGCACTGGGAATCCGGTATGTGGGCGAAACGGTTGCCAAACGATTGGCAAATGCATTTCATAACATTGACGCTTTGATAAATTCAAGTTTTGAACAACTGGTTGCCGTGGACGAAATAGGAGAAGTCATTGCGAAAAGCATTATTGACCATTTTTCCATTGAGTCGAATTGCGTATTGGTTAAAAGGTTAAAAACTTACGGCGTCCGGTTTGCGCTGGATGAGGCGGTTCTGGCAGAGAAAACGGAACTTTTAAAGGGCATGACATTTGTAATATCAGGAACTTTTTCATTACATTCGCGGGATGAATACAAAGCGCTGATAGAAAAAAACGGAGGAAAAAATTCCGGATCTGTTTCCGCAAAAACCGATTACATTCTTGCCGGAGAAAATATGGGGCCGGCAAAATTAGAGAAAGCAAAAAAAACAGGAATTAAAATTATTTCGGAAGAAGAATTTATTAAAATGCTATGATAGATATCAATAAATTTGTTTTGGAAAGAAGGATAAAAAGAATTCTGAAAAAATCGAAAAGAGAAAAAGAATACCGCAATTTGAACGAAATCAAATCGGTGCTGTTATTTTTTGATACCAGAGACTATTCGGATGCAAGTCATTTTATTAAGCAATTAAAAAAAATGAACAAAAGGGTTACGGTTTATGCCTATAAAGACAAAAACGATACGAACGATTATTCCAAAATACTTCATAAAGTTGTTACGGAGAGGGACATGAATATTTGGAAACGTGATTCCTTAAAGGAATTGGTTAATTCATTGGATTCGGACAGTCCTTACGACCTTGTAATTGATCTGACGCCCAGGGAAAATGTTTTATTACAGTATTTACTTGTAGCGGCAGATTCGCCGTTAAAAGTAGGGTTCTGTAAAACGAGGCTTCCGGTTTATGACATGGTTATTTCATTTGCTGCCGAAAAAGAACTCAACGAAATAATTACCACACGGGAATTGAGCAAGCAACTGATTCACTACTTGTCAACGATTGCTTAATACCCGAACATAATGAAACGAGCCGATGGGACGCATTAATTTAAAAGGAATGGGAGTAGCCTTAATCACTCCTTTCAAAACAAACTGCGATATTGATTTTCAATCTTTGATGCGTTTGGTGGACTATCAGTTGCAAAGCGGAACAGATTACCTGGTTGTTTTGGGTACAACTGCCGAAACGCCTACTTTGACTCCCGATGAACAAAAAGAAATCATACAAACGGTTGTTGAGCGGGTGAATGGAAAAATTCCCGTCGTATTGGGCGTAGGCGGCAACAATACACGCGCAGTTGTCGAACGGGTGAAAAACGATAATTTTTCAGGTATTGATGCGATTCTTTCGGTTGTTCCTTATTATAATAAACCTTCTCAGGAAGGCATTTACCGGCATTACCGGCAAATTGCCGATTCGACTTCCTTGCCGGTAATTTTGTATAATGTTCCCGGTCGCACGGGCGTCAATATGTCGGCCGAAACGACATTGCGATTGGCCAATGATTGTGAAAACGTGGTTGGCGTGAAAGAAGCATCCGGAAACATGACGCAAATCGGTACGATTATCAAAAACAAACCGCATAATTTTCAGGTGATTTCAGGTGACGACGGTATTACTTTTCCGTTGATCACATTTGGCGCCGAAGGCGTTATTTCCGTGATTGGCAATGCATTCCCGAAAGAATTTAGCCGGATGGTACGTTTGGCATTGTCCGGTGATTACGCAAATGCCTTGCATATTCATCATAATTTTACGGAATTATTTGAATTATTGTTTATTGACGGAAATCCGGCCGGTGTAAAAAGCATTTTAAACATGATGGGCTATATTGAAAACTCGCTTCGTTTGCCGTTGATACCGACCCGCATCACTACTTATGAAAAAATCAAGGCCATTTTGCAGGAATTAAACATCAAATGTTGATTTTATCAAAATATTTCTTTGAAATTAAGAAAAAACATGTACTTTTGCACTCGCAAATAAGAAAGCCCGGATGGCGGAATTGGTAGACGCGCTAGTTTCAGGGACTAGTATTCGTAAGGATGTGCAGGTTCGAGTCCTGTTCCGGGCACAGGCAGAAACGCCAACAGTCGAAATTAAAGATTGTTGGCGTTTTTCATTACTGTAGTTTTGCACAACTCAATTTTTAAATCCATATTTTTTATTGTTACGGAACGTCGTTACTCTGCGTTCACTTTTCAACACCTTAATAACGCTACCGATTAATAAAATAAAAAACGAAACCCGTTTCCTCTTTCGAGTAACAGGTTTTGTTTCCTTTTTTAAGTGTTGAGAACTATGCTTGTTACACCAAAGAAAACCTCAGTCCCAAAGTATTGCAAATATTTAAGAATGTAGACAATTGCATATCCGTTTTCCCTTTTTCCAATAAAGAGATGTATTCCCTTTTCTTGCCGATTTTTTCTGCGAGTTGCTTTTGGGTAATTTTCAGTTCTTTACGGCGTTCTTTCAAAAATTCGCTGTAATACCGGGTCAATGCGCGTTCTTCAAATGCTATGCGTGCCGGTGTACTCTGTTCGCCGTAACGCTCCGTAAAAAGTTGCTCGGCGGTTTTGAGTTTTGCTAATTTTGCAGGATATAACTGTATCATAACTTCACTGTATTTAAAATGTTAATCGCTCTTTTTATCTTTTTATCGTAGTTTTTTGTTGATTTTTTCAAAAACCCGTTCAAAATAATAATTTCCGTTGCCTATATAATGAGGATAATAATTGTCGGTTGAGACATCGTATCCTGCAGCAGTTTTTTTGACCCGGTGCAGGCATGCATTTCATCAACTTCGACTGTTTCTGTTTCCCCGCTCTCCGAATTTAAGTTCTCGTACTTCTGTTTTTTCAATAAATACAAAAATTTAATGTTTTTAATATTTTGTGTAGTTTAAAAAATGATTACCTTTGCGCGCAAATAGGGTGCTATTAA
>JAITCT010000209.1 GCA_031282925.1 Dysgonamonadaceae bacterium
TTGATTATCGAAACAGAAGATTATCCGGAGATTGCCGGCCGGATTACCAATGCCGGTTCGGTCTTTCTCGGCCATTACACACCCGAAAGTGCGGGAGACTACGCTTCCGGCACCAACCATACCTTGCCGACAAACGGTTATGCCCGCATGTATAGCGGAGTCAGCCTGGACAGTTTTATGAAAAAGATTACTTTTCAGGAAATTTCGAGAGACGGGATACGGAATTTGGGGGCAACTATCCAAATTCTGGCGGAGAATGAGCAGATGATTGCGCATAAGAATGCCGTAAGTCTCAGGATGTTTCACTCATAAAAAGCAACGGATTTTTATTGCTGTAACTTTGTATTGAAAACATATCATGTAATAAACATAGATTTTTGACGTTTGCAATTATGATTAGATAGAATATGTACACGGACAGAATTGAACTGTATCGCAAAATTGAAGCACTTCGTAAGAGTAAACTGCTGGTTTACATAACGGGTGATAGACCGGGTTTAGAGACGCAAATCCATCCTGAAATATTGGATTATTTCATTGACCATTTAGATAAGATAGGAAAACAGGAAAAAATATCCCTGTTTTTATATACACGTGGTGGTAATACCCTTGCTGCGTGGAGTCTGGTTAATCTTATCCGACAATTTTGCGAAGATTTTGAAGTAATAATTCCATCGAAAGCGCAAAGTGCAGGTACTTTAATATCCATAGGGGCAAATTGTATTGTTATGACCAAACAAGCTACACTGGGACCTATAGACCCAAGTTTGAATAGTCCGCTGTGCCCGCAAAACCCTATGTCGCCACAAAATCCTCAAATTAGAATACCTGTTAGCGTTGAGTCTATAAAAGGATTTTTTCAATTTGCTCAGAATGATTTGAAAATTACAGACGAAGAAAACTTAAAAGATATACTTATCAATTTATCCAATCAAGTGCACCCTTTGGTGCTTGGCGACATTTACAGGTCGAGAACTCAAATACAAATGCTTGCAAAAAAATTGTTGTCAAAACAGATTAAAGAAGAAGAAAAAACCGAAAAAATCATTGCTTTTTTATGTTCGGATTCAGGTAGCCACGACTATACAATTTACAGGCGAGAGGCAAAAAACGAATTAGGGTTAAATATTGAAAAGCCTGACGATTGCTTATATTCAATAATAAAACAAACAATGGATAACATTAAATCGGAACTTGAATTGAATATACCTTACGATCCGAATGTTCTTTTAGGTGTTAATCAAACGGTAGATTATAACTGCAGAAGAAGTTTAATTGAGAGTTTGGAATTTGGAACTCATGTATTTGTAAGCGAAGGCACACTGGTTAAGAATACCCACAATATACCACAAATGCCCCAACTTCCACCAATACAACAAACCATAATTAATGACCAACGAAAATTTGAGGGGTGGAAAACAGAAAAACGTCAAATCACAGAAAATATATAGCAATGGATAATATAGTTAAAAATACGCAGTTTGACAATTTGGTCAATTACGAAACGGGAATATTGTCGAATAGTTCATTGCATAAGGCTGATTATCAATCTTCTTCAGACCCTAATGCGTTATCTGCGCAATTGAAAAATTCGCCTTTGGTTGAATTTACTTTTGCTATTACGGCAGAGCAACCAACTATACACGCTAATTGACAACTCGGTCTAAAAACAAGTTTCCTGTTTCATTTCTACTTCCAAAAATCCCAGCTGGCAAAAGCCTGAAGCAAAAGCATTTCCAACCCGTTCTTAACGGTTGCTTTTTGCTCTTCGCCTTTCTTCATGAAAAGCGTTTCGTTCGGGTTATACAGCAAGTCGTACAGTAAATGCTTTTTAGTGAGCAAATGGTAAGGAATCAGGGGGCAATCGTCCACGTTCGGCCACATTCCGACCGGAGTGCAATTTACGATTACCGTGTGTACTTGCATAATTTCCTCATTCAGTTCGGTATATGTCAGTACATTTGCGGATGTTTTTTTCCGCGAAACACGGGTCCCGTCAACGCCCAACTGTTTAAGTCCGTAGTAAATGGCTTTGGCCGAACCGCCGGTTCCCAAAATCAAAGCCTGTTTATGGCAGTCCTGCAACAGCGGCTCAATGGAATTTTTGAATCCGATGATGTCCGAATTATAACCGGTTAGCCGGGTTTTTCCTTTCTTCCCCTGTTCTATTTTGATGACATTCACCGCTCCAATCAGTTGCGCATTTTCACTCAGCCGGTCTAAATAAGGAATTACCTGTTCTTTGTACGGGATCGTAACATTCAGCCCTTTCAACTGGGGATTGTCTTTTATAATCGACTTAAATTCCTCAATTGCAGGAATTTCAAAATTAACATACTCGGCGGCGATGTTTTCGGCCGCAAACTTGTCGTTAAAAAAACCTTGAGAAAAAGAGTGTTTCAGCGGGTTTCCTATCAATCCGTATCTGTCCATCGTTTACTGATTTAAATATTGCTCCACATTTTTCCCGATTCGTTCGAATACCCGGCCGGCGTCTGATTTTACAAATTTTTCTCCCGTAATTTTTTCGTACAGTTCAATGTAACGTTCCGATACGCTTTCGCCATATTCGGGAGTCATTTCGGGGATTTTTTGTCCTTCTTTTCCCTGAAATCCGTTTTCCATCAGCCATTGGCGAACAAATTCCTTGGAAAGCTGTTTTTGTTCTTCCCCTTTTTCAAACCGTTCCCGGTACCCTTCCGCATAAAAATAACGGGAAGAATCGGGCGTGTGAATCTCGTCAATCAGGTAAATCTTACCGTTTTTTCTGCCAAATTCGTATTTCGTATCAACCAGGATAAGTCCTTTTTGAGCAGCCATTTCCGTACCCCGCCGGAACAAGGCCTGAGAGTAACGCTCTAACTGTTCGTAATCTTCACGGCTTACCAAACCTTGTGAAATGATTTCTTCTCCGGAAATATTTTCATCGTGTCCTTTGTCAGCTTTGGTAGTCGGCGTAATGAGAGGCGAAGGGAATTTTTCATTTTCCCTCATTCCGTCGGGAAGAGCGATTCCGCAAAGCGTCCGCACGCCGGCTTTGTATTCCCGCCATGCACTTCCGGCCAGGTAGCCGCGAATCACCATTTCCACTTTGAACGGCTCGCAACGCAATCCCACGGTTACCATCGGGTCGGGCGACGCCTGTTTCCAGTTATCTACAATGTCGGACGTAGCGTCTAAGAATTTTGCCGCTATTTGGTTCAAAACCTGTCCTTTGTAAGGGATTCCCTGCGGCAGGATGACGTCGAACGCCGATATGCGGTCGGTAGCAATCATCACCAGCATATCGTTTCCGATAGCATAGACGTCTCTTACTTTTCCGTGATATACTCCGGTTTGTCCCGGAAAATGATAGTCGGTTCTTACTAAGGTGTTCATTATTTGTCTGTTTTTTCTTTTTCGTAGGCTTCCACAATCCGCTGCACCAGTTTGTGGCGGACAATGTCTTTTTTATTAAACTCAATTTGGGCAATTCCCGGAATATTTTTCAATACGCGCATGGCATGAATTAATCCCGAAACTTGCGAGGGCGGCAAATCAATCTGGGTAACATCTCCCGTAACAATCATCTTGGCATTCATCCCGAGCCGCGTCAAAAACATTTTGATTTGCGGTACGCTTGTATTCTGGGCTTCGTCCAGGATAATCACCGCATCGCTTAACGTCCGCCCGCGCATGAAAGCCAAAGGCGCAATCCGAATCACTTTATTTTCAATATATTCTTTCAGTTTGGCAACCGGAATCATGTCTTCGAGCGCATCATACAGCGGTTGGAGATATGGGTCGATTTTCTCTTTCATATCTCCGGGCAGGAATCCCAGTTTTTCCCCTGCCTCGACAGCCGGACGGCTCAGGATGATTTTACGGACTTCCTTATTTTTCAAAGCTCTGACGGCTAAAGCAATTGCCGTATAGGTTTTACCCGAACCGGCGGGGCCGACGGCAAACAGCAAATCGTTTTCGTCAAAGGCCTTCGCTAATTTCTGCTGGTTTTCCGTGCGGGCTTGTATGGGACGTCCGTTCATTCCGTAAATAATCAGGTTATCCTGTTTCGGCAGAACAGCGAAAACATCATTTTTCCTTTTGATAATGTCAATAATAACCTCTTCGGTCAGTAAATTCAATTCCATGCAATATTTTTCCAGTTCCCGTGTTTTTTCTTCAAATTCGACTAACTCCAACTCGTCGCCAATCGCCTTGATTACGTTTCCGCGGGCAACAATTCGCAGTTTGGGATACAAAGACTTAATCAGTTGCATGTTGGAATTATTTGTTCCGAAGAAAATAACCGGATCTACTCCGTCTAAGATAATGACTTTTTCTATCATCCGCTGTTGCTTAGATTATATAACCAGACCTGCAAATGTACGCGATTCGACTTTTGCAGGTGTTTTAATTTATTGATTCAAGTGAAAAAAACAAAATACTGTGCGGCAAAAATACGGTTTTTATTTCAGAACTCAAAAAATTATTTCCCACCGTTGGTGCGAGGAGGGAATTGAGAATTAAAGGGATTATTCAACTGCACTGCGTCATTGCAAGCCGCGAAGCAATCCAGAAATGTACCGAGCTATTCTCCGGATTGCTTCGCCTTAAGTTCCGGTGAGAGAACTTATGATAAAGACAAAAGTCCCTGACGGTCTTGAAGGCAGTACTCTCCCTGCGTTTGATGCGTTCGTACTCCCCGATGCATCCCTGCATCCGGCGGGCAGGGGTTTGCGACAGTATAATGTTGAATTTGTCATTTTTTCGTTTTTACATGTTCGTTATAAAGACAGAAACATGTAACGAATTATGGTTTTGTGCATTGGCAAACGATTTTTTTGTAAACGTAAAGACACGAAAATACAAAAATCGTGTATTAACGGGTGTATTTCAAATTGTTGCGGCCTGTATGAACAGTTTCTTCGTGTTTAAATAATTTTCCACCAAAGTGTAATAGCGAACCGCTACCGAAATTGTTTATATTTCATTTCCACAACAGCCTCTGAGTGAGCCAGCCCCTTTTGAAGAATATCCACCGCCTTTTTAATATCCTTATCCCGATCCATACAGACAATAAAAAAAACTTCTTCCCCGAAAAAATTCTGCAAAATATAAGCATAAGTCGTGTTCAGGATATAATTGGACGAAATATTGATTAAAGCCGTTCTTGGTTTTATTTTCCTTGCTGCCGCAAAATCAACGATTTCATAAAGTACAGGTTGCATTTTCAAATATTCCCACATGCTCCGGTAGTCTTTAAATTCGTTTAACTTGCTTCGATTTATATCCGTGTATTCGCAGGCAAACTGATGAAAAATATTCTTTTTTTCCAGATGGGCATAATAAGAAGTAAGTTCCGAAGTATCAAGCGGGACAAAAATATCCGGCATGATTCCGCCGCCGCCGTACACTTCCCGTCCGTTTAAAGTATGGTAAAGCAAGCCGGTATCCACAGCAGCGCTGTTTTCGTGAAATTCTTCTCCGTTTGAAAAGCGGATCATCCAATCCTGATTGTATTCATCCGCATTTCCTAAAGTATAGTGCCTTTGAATATTTCTTCCGGAAGGCGTGTAATAACGGGCAACCGTCAAACGGAAAGCAGACCCGTCGGACAATTCGATTTGGTTTTGCACCAATCCCTTACCGAAAGATCGCCTGCCGATAATCAATCCCCTGTCATTGTCCTGAATGGCTCCGGCAACGATTTCGCTGGCCGATGCGGACGTCTGGTCCATGAGGATAACGACCGGATTGTTTTGTAAAGTCCCCAAGCCGTTGGCCACGGCATTTTCCCGGGGAAAAGATTTTCCTTCGGTGTAAACGATACGCCTTCCCCTCGGCAAAAATTCATTGCTGATTTTAACAGCAGCATCAAACGCACCTCCGCTGTTTGTGCGCAAATCAATAATGAAAGAATGGCAACCGTCGCTCAACAATTCGGCAATGGCTTTGATAAATTCGTCGTAAGTAGTATGGCTGAATTTGTCGAAAATCTTAATCAACCCGATTCCTTCCTCCACCTGATAGGAGGCTTTGACGGTCGTTATCGGAATGTAATTCCTTACTATATTGTAATTTTGAACAAGATCGGAGCCTTTACGCATAATCCCGATTTTCACGGTTGTTCCGATCGTCCCCCGCAAAGCGGTTAATATTCTGTCCGGGGAGAATGCTTCTCCGGCAAATACGGTATCATTGACCGTTACAATGCGGTCGCCCGGAAACAGGCCTGCCTGTTGAGCCGGGCCTCCCTGCGCTGTGTTTATAATAACCAAGGTGTCCGAAAAAACAAAAGATTCAATACCTACTCCGGCAAAGTGTCCTTCCATGTCTTCGTTGATTTTACCCAAATCGCCGGCGGGAATATAGTTTGAATGAGGATCTAATTCACCGATTATCTTATAAATGGCATTTTCCGTTAAACTTTTTATATCCACTTGATCCACATATTCCGCACCGATGATATCAAGAATGACGTCAATTTTATTTTCCGGATTTAAAAAGAGCTTCCGCCCGAATGATTTCCCGGTAAGGAAACTCCCGGCAAAAAACCCGACGGTTAAAGCGGCAAAAATGCAAACGATTACCCACCAGGGTATTTTTTTTGATATCATAAGTTGAGTCCTTATTGACTGCCTAATTCTTCCCTGCCAATGTACAAAACCTCTATCAGTGCTTTTTCAAGTAATTTAATTCCATCCGGGAGACGATATTGCTCGGAATAGACCACGCGTTTGATTCCTGCCTGAATAATCAATTTTGCACATTCAATACAGGGCGACGCCGTAACGTAAAGGGTTGCCCCTTTGCTGTTATTACCGGAACAGGCAATTTTGGTAATCGCATTGGCTTCGGCGTGAAGCACGTAGGGGTAAGTCATGCCGTTTTCATCTTCGCAAACGTTTTCAAAACCGGCAGGCGTACCGTTATAGCCATCGGAAATAATCATTTTGTCCTTAACAATCAAGGCTCCCACGCGCCGCCGTATGCAATATGAATTTTCGGCCCAGATAGCTGCCATGCGCAAATAACGTTTGTCTAATGCCAGTTGCTTACTCATTACCAATAATTTTTAAGGGTGCGAAAAACGCAAAAAACGGATCATTACCGGTATTATATTGACAAAACTCTTAAAGTATTAAGCAAATCCCTGTTGATGGGTTTTTCTTTCTTTATCGCTTTGGAGAAAGGCACATAAACAATTTCGTCATCTTGAATGCCAATCATCACATTGCGTTGATCCTCCATCAAAGCGTCAATGGCGGCTGCTCCCATACGGCTCGCTAAAATCCGGTCGGATGCGGTCGGCGAGCCTCCCCGCTGTATATGTCCGAGAATCGTTACCCTGACGTCGTACTGCGGGTATTCTTTTGTTACCCTTTCGGCCATACCCATGGCGCCACCGGTAATCTCACTTTCCGCAACCAAAACGATGCTGCTGTTTTTACTTTTGCGAAAGCCGTTCTTAATCAGTTCCTCCAACTGGTCTACTTCCGTCCATATTTCCGGGATAATAGCCGCTTCCGCTCCCGAAGCAATAGCGCCGTTCAGCGCAAGGAAACCGGCGTCGCGCCCCATCACTTCGATAAAGAACAGCCGTTCGTGCGAAGATGCGGTATCCCGTATTTTATCCACGGCTTGCATAATGGTGTTCAGCGCCGTGTCGTAACCAATGGTCGTATCCGTACCGTAAAGGTCGTTGTCTATCGTTCCCGGCAAGCCGACAATGGGAATGTTGTATTCCTGTGCGAAAATACGCGCTCCTGTCAAAGAGCCGTCGCCGCCGATAACCACCAGGGCGTCGATACCCTCCTGCTGAAGTGTTTCGTAAGCGGTTTTACGGCCTTCGGGTTCACGAAATTCCACGCTGCGGGCGGTTTTCAGGATAGTTCCGCCCTGCTGTATGATATTGCTTACATTGTTTGTTTTAAAAGGAAGGATTTCACCGGTTATCAAACCCTTGTATCCTCTGTATATGCCTTTAACTTCCAATCCGTTGTAAATTGCGGCTCTGGTTACTGCCCTGACAGCGGCATTCATTCCGGGAGCATCGCCTCCGGAGGTAAGCAGTCCAACGCATTTGATATTTGCCATAATCATAACCTATTAAAAATTTCGCAAATTTACAATTTCTTTTTGATTTTCGTGTTAAAAACACTGTTTTCCAAAAAAATAAATGAGAGAATCCTGTCGGGATGATTTTCAATCCGAATCATCTTTATAAAAAATATCGTATCTTTGCCCGTATAATATTTATACTTTGCGCGGTATGGTTTTGTGCATAGACAAATTGCGAGTGAATATGGACAATGCGAATACCAATAGAATGGTAATGTGAATACCATTAGAATGGTAATGTAAATACCATTATAGTGGTAATGTAAATACCACTATAGCGGTTTTTGTATCTTTATGTTTTACAAAGAAAGTTGTTTGCTAATGCACAAAACCATACCGCGCAAAGTATAGTTGCACTGGTATCTGCCACTCTCAAGTGAACCGGTATTTTCCATTGCCGATTAAAAAACTTTATTTACCTTTGCCGCCTAACTCCTGACAGGATGGTTTATAAGGCAATTATGCACGGAAATAATCGGAAAATATTCACTTGGCTTAGGGAAACCCTGTTTATAACCGGTTTCCTTCTTCTTTTTCTTAATGCTCCCGCACAGGACAGTATTCCCGCCGTAATCAATAATGCGGAAGATTTTTTACAGGAATCCGGCGGATTGCATCAGTTTGTCAAAACCCGTTTTATTGAAGGGTCGCCGCTTTTTATGAGTTCGATTGCTTTGTCAATGATTTTGGGATTGGCTTTCTGCCTGGAACGAATTATCTATTTGAATCTGGCAGAAATAGATACGGAAAAGTTTCTATCGAAAATAGAAACGCATTTGCAAAAGAAAGACATTGCAGGTGCGCAAGCGCTTGCTCGGGATACGCGGGGACCTGTTGCATCCGTCTGTTACCAGGCGGTTTCACGAATGAATGAAAATATTGAGGTTATTGACAAATCCATTACTGCTTTCGGCAGTGTGCAGGCGGGACTTCTGGAAAAGAACCTTTCGTGGATTACCTTGTTTATTACCATCGCTCCCGCTCTCGGTTTTTTGGGTACCGTAATCGGAATGATTCAGGCTTTCGACAATATCGAACAATACGGCGATATAAGCCCGACCATTATTGCGGGAGGAATGAAAGTCGCCCTGATTACTACGGTTGCGGGTTTGATTGTGGCGATTATCCTTCAACTTTTTTACAATTATATTCTTGCCAAAATTGAAGGTATTGTTAACCGTATGGAAGACGATGCCGTTAAAATACTGGATTTGATTGTCAAATACAAATGAAAACTTCTTTTTATAATAAAATACCGGCTATTGCACTCTGGGTTTGCATGTCGGTTACTATGGCGGTTGCAGCGTGGTTTTTTATAGATTACGTTACGGAAGCCAACGACGGCGATACCGCCGGAACGTCTGCCCTGATTTACTGGCTCATTATTGTATTGATAGCGACATTTGCAGCCATGCTGGGGGATATTTTGTGGAGTCATTTTAAAAAGATGAAGTAAAAATGCCTCGTTTCAAACGAAACATTCCTCCTTTTAATGCAACGTCATCGGCTGATATTGCTTTTATTTTGCTACTTTTTTTCCTGCTTTCGGGTTCGTTAAATTCCAGAACGGGGATTTACCGGCGGTTATTGCCCGATACTTCCGAAGCAAAACTCAAAAAGAAAACAGATATCGAAAAACGTAATTTCATTACCTTTTCCATTCACGGGGATAATACGGTTTTTATGGAAGATGAACCTGTTAAGTTATCTGAAATCCGTGATATTGCCAAAAAGTTTATTGCGAATCCCGGCAATTCGGATTATTTACCGGAAAAAAAGGATGTTGAAATTCCGGAATTAGGCCTTGTATCCGTAACGCCTCATGCCGTAATCAATTTTGAAGTCAGCCGGAAAGCATCCTATCAGGCATACATTTCCGTATTGGGCGAATTATCGGCCGCTTACGGCGAGCTGAGAAATGAATCGGCAAACGAAAGGTTTCATAAATCTTTCGAACGCTTGACCGAAGGACAGCAAGCGGCAATCCGCGAAGCCTGTCCGCTCCGGATTGCGGAAAAGGAGGTTTCCAGTGAGTAGATTTCGCAAAACGCACCGTGTGGTTCCGTCTTTAAACACAACTGCTTTGCCGGATTTGATTTTTACTTTGTTGCTTTTTTTCATGCTGGTGGTCAATATGCGTTCCGTTCCCGCGCTGACGCAAGTGCAACTCCCAACTGCCGAAGATATTCAAAAATTGAAGGAAAAATCACTCCTTATATATATTGTAGTCGGAAAATCCGGCACGGAAGAATATCCGCCCATACAGCTCAACGATGATTTTACTTCTTTGGACGCAATGCTGGAACAGTTGAAAAGTCTTAAAAATCAAGCGAAACCGGAAGAAAGAAATAAAATCGTTGTCGTCCTGAGAGCCGATAAGAATACCCCTATGGGAATCGTTAATGATGTTCGCCGGATACTCCGGGCGCAAAATCTGTTGACCGTATATTATGCGGCGGAAAAACCGCATTAAAAGGCTAATTATTTTTTTGCATTCAGGCATGTAAGAAAACGGGAATAAGTTCCGAACCGCCTGCATACGACTAATGTTTTTAAATGCCGTACATTCACTGTAAAAATGCCGAAAACCTGCACAGGAATTTGCCGTTTCGGAATATGTTTTTCGCTGAAATTTAGTATTTTATCAAGTGAACGATGAAAAGATGTTTCACCGTTCACCTGCACCTTTAAACGGAATGTCCATATCCCTATTAATAAGTAGCATAAATATATAAAAACCCTATAAATTGGGATTGCGCACCCTTTTTGCCTGCCGTACCTTTGTGCCGAAT
>JAITCT010000212.1 GCA_031282925.1 Dysgonamonadaceae bacterium
TGGGAGACAACATATTTTCCGGTTCGTCACTTGAAACCGTTACCGTTAACGATAATGTCTCTTTCGGAAAGCATGCTTTTTATAACTGCAAAAATTTGAAGTCCGTCACCTTCCGGGGCAGAATTAATGAAATCACAGCATTGATGTTTTATAACTGTATCGGTTTGTCGTCTTTCAATATTCCCAACGGAGTAACATCCATCGGTGACAGTGCATTTCTCCACTGTATCAATTTGCTGTCTGTCAATATCCCCAACAGTGTAACATCCATCGGTGAAGGTGCTTTCTATTGGGCAAGCAACTTAACTTCGGTAACTATTCCCAACAGTGTAACAAAGCTTGGAGCAAAAGTTTTTCACACTGCCGGTTTAACGTCAATAACCGTTCCGGGAAGCGTGAAAGATATACCGTATACAATGTGTTCATTTTGTGGAAATTTAACTTCAGTCAAGATTTGCGAAGGAGTTAAAACCATAGGCAAGTGGGCGTTTCATAATTGCAAAAAGCTGGAAACAGTCAGTCTTCCCGCAAGCCTGGAATCCATAGGTGACGCTGCTTTTGGATGGTGCGACAGCCTGAAGGTTATAGAGTGTAACGGCACGACTCCCCTGACTGTGGATTTTAATGGTAATGCATTTTACGGAAGCGATATAACCAAAATTTCACTTTGTGTCCCTTACGGCAGTGTTGATGCATACCGGAACGCGCCGGTATGGAAAGACTTTAAGAACATCGGCACTTATCCGGCAGGAATCCATATCATCAACGGTAAAGATTTCACTGTAAATTCCGGCAGCAAAATTAAACTTACCGCTAAATTACTCCCTCATGATGCAGTGCCGGCAATCACCTGGACAAGCAGCAACGCAAGTATAGCATCGGTAGTTGACGGCACAGTAACCGCCCATGCGGAGGGCGAAGCAGTCATCACTGCAACCACCGGTAACAGAATTTTTAAGGATGAATGCAGAATAACGGTAAAGACTGGAAATAATGTCGCCCCCGGACAGGATATTTTTCAGGAATGGAAAAACGCCAACCATATTACACTTCCTGTTAATTACACTCTGAGAGACGGTATATTTGCCAGCCATTCATCTCTTGAAACTGCTACAGTTGGTGATAATGTTACCTTCGGAAAGCAAACCTTTTATAATTGCAGTAATTTGAAGTCCGTCACCTTCCGGGGCAGAATTAATGAGATTACCGAATGGATGTTCCGGTTCTGCAGGAGTTTGGAGTCAGTTTGTATTCCCGCCGGCGTAACATCCATCGGCGACTATGCCTTTGAAGGCTGCAGCAGTTTGTCATCCGTTACTATTCCCAACAGCGTAACATCTATTGGTAAATTTGCATTTTATCGTTGTGCCGGTTTGTCATCCGTAAATATTCCCGACGGCGTAACATTCATAGGCGACTGGGCTTTTTGTGAATCAGGTTTAACGTCGATAACCGTTCCCAACGGTGTTACACGGCTTGGAGACAGCGCCTTTGACAATGCGGATTTAACGTCAATAACTGTTCCGGCAAGCCTGGAATATATAGACGAATGGGCATTTGGCCGTTGTTATAATCTAAAGATTATAGAGTGTAAAGCTGTAATTCCACCGGATATGCATCCCGATGCATTTATCTACAGCGATTTGACCAATGTTACAGTTTATGTTCCGCAAGGCAGTGTCGATGCATACAGGAACGCGCCCGTATGGAAAAACTTCCCTTCCATTGTTGCTTCTCCGCCGGCAGCAAAGTAAAATGAAATTACGAGTTACGTAGGGGCGCACCCGTGTGTGCGCCCCTTTGTTGTGCGCGGCACCGCGGCATTGCGAGCTGCAAGGCGAAGCAATCAGGAGAACAACCGCAGCCGTTGGCGCGAGGCGTAGGGGCGCACCTGTGTGTGCGCCCCCTATGATTCAGGGCGCCCCTGTGTGCGCCCCTACGTCGCGGCTACCAATGACGGCTGCGGTAATCCCCCCGTTGGCGAAAGTGCGGCTTTCCCCGTAACTCGTAATTTGTAATTTCACTTCGTGGCTACGGCCGATTTCCCCGGTTACGACTAAACGGGTTTTCGTAACTTGTAACTTTTTTCTCATGCGTTTGGAAAATTGACGTTTTTCATCTAATTTTGCGCTTCAAATTGAAAAACAATAAAATACAGTAAGATAATGGCAGCAGAAATTAAAGAACTGACGTCAAGAAGCGGGAACTACGCGCAGTGGTATAACGATTTGGTGCTGAAAGCCGACCTGGCCGAAAATTCGGCCGTTCGCGGATGCATGGTGATTAAACCCTACGGATATGCGATTTGGGAGAAAATTCAGCGGCAACTGGATGATATGTTTAAGGAAACCGGTCACGTGAATGCGTATTTCCCGCTGTTTATTCCCAAATCTTTTTTAAGCAGGGAGGCTGCCCATGTGGAAGGATTCGCCAAGGAATGTGCGGTGGTTACGCATTACCGGTTGAAAAATGATCCGAACGGGAAAGGCGTTATCGTCGACCCTGAGGCCAGGCTGGAAGAAGAGCTGATTGTCCGCCCGACTTCCGAAACGATTATCTGGAACACGTATAAAGGATGGATTCAGTCATACCGCGATTTACCGGTTCTGGTCAACCAGTGGGCAAACGTTGTCCGCTGGGAGATGCGCACACGCCTGTTTCTGCGGACAGCCGAATTTTTGTGGCAGGAAGGTCATACGGCGCACGCGACCCGGGAGGAAGCCATTGCGGAAACCCGGAAAATGTTGGACGTTTATGCCGAGTTTGCCGAAAAATACATGGCCGTTCCTGTATTGAAAGGGGCAAAGACCCCCGGCGAAAGATTCGCCGGCGCCGTGGATACGTTTTGTATCGAAGCCTTGATGCAGGATGGAAAAGCCTTGCAGGCGGGAACATCCCATTTCCTGGGGCAGAATTTTGCCCGGGCGTTTGACGTACAGTTTTTGGACAGGGAAGGAAAGCGGGATTATGTATGGTCAACCTCCTGGGGCGTTTCTACCCGTTTGATGGGCGCTTTGATTATGGCTCATTCCGATGATAACGGTTTGGTACTGCCGCCGAAATTAGCTCCCTTTCAGGTTGTTGTTGTGCCGATTTACAAAAACGACGAGCAGTTTGCCGCTATCAATGAACAGCTTCTTAAAGTTATCAAAGACCTGAAAGCCCTTAACATCACCGTTAAATATGACGATTCCCGGAATAAAAAACCGGGATGGAAGTTTTCCGAATATGAATTGAAAGGAGTGCCTGTCCGCCTGGCGATGGGCGGGCGCGACCTGGAAAACGGCACTATTGAAGCGGCTCGCCGCGATACTCTGACGAAAGAAACCGTCGGTTTGGAAAACATTGCGTCTTACGTTAAAAATCTTTTGGACGATATTCAAGCGAATATCTACCGGAAAGCATTGGATTTCCGCACATCCCAAACTTTTACGGCAGATAATTACGACGAGTTCAAGCAAAAAATCGAAGACGGCGGATTCATCCTTGCTCACTGGGACGGGACTCCGGAAACGGAAGAGTTAATTAAGGAAGAAACCAAAGCGACCATCCGCTGTATTCCTTTCGATGGCGACAAAACGCCCGGGAAGTGCATGGTGACGGGGAAACCTTCGGCGCAGCGGGTCGTTTTTGCAAGATCTTATTAAGGGGTGAACGGTGAAGAAGTGAACTGTGAACTTATGAATCCCAACCGTTCACAGTTCACTTCTTCACCGTTCTCCGTTCACCCAATGACAGACGTTTACAAAACTATTTCAGCGATTTCGGAAGGTTATATTACCGAACAGCGGAGTAAATTTATCTCCTGCGCGCTTCCCGTGCGGACGCCGGAAGAGGTAAAGGAAAAGGTTGATGCTTTCCGCAAACAGTATTACGATGCACGGCACATCTGCTGGGCATATATGCTGGGCGCCGACCGTATGCAATTCAGGGTTCATGACGACGGCGAGCCTTCTTCTACTGCCGGGAAACCTGTTTTGGGGGTTATTAATTCCCATGGATTGACGGATATATTGATTATTGTTGTCCGTTATTTCGGCGGAGTGAAACTGGGTACTGGCGGATTAATTGCCGCTTACCGCGCGGCGGCTCAGAACGCCGTTGCCCATGCGGAAATCACACTAAAGACTGTTGATGAAGATATTACTGTTTCCTTTGAATATCCGTTTCTGAACAGTGTGATGAAAATCGTCAAAGACGATAATCCCCTGATTGTTTCCCAAAAGTTTGGCATGGATTGCGTGATGACTTTACGCATCAGGAAAAGTAAAGCCGGAAAATTACGGGAAAAATTGTTGAAAGTGGAAACGTTGATAGCTGATTTTCAACAAAACAAACAGATCTCAAAACGGCAGATTTCCACGTAACTTTATGGCGTATTCATGCGAATTTCAGGAACTTATTCCTGTTTTCCTGCAAGCCTGAAAAGAATTAACCCAAAAAATCCTTAGTTGTAGTGTTATATCAAAAATTATATTGTACTTTTGCGAAAATTTAAATCTTACAACAGTCTAAATTAAAACCGGCAGCAACCATTGAAGACGAAAAGATTCTTTTAGTTATATTTAATTGATTTTTAATAATATATAAGCGTTTATTTACGTATGAGAAGGATTGGTTTTTTATTAATCTGTGTTACAGTCAATTTAGCATTTTCTTTTGCACAGGAAGGCGGAAAGATCGCTTTCAATGAAAAAAAACATGATTTTGGTGTGATTTCCGAAAAAGGAGGAAACGTAAGTTTTGATTTTATTCTGACGAATCATTCGGATGAGCCGCTGTTAATCAACAATGTTAAAGCATCTTGCGGATGCACCACTCCTTCCTGGACAAAAACGCCTGTCGAACCGAAAAAGTCGGGAACGATTACGGTTTCCTATAATCCGAGCAGGCAGCGCGGCTCTTTTCTCAAGTCAATTACGGTTTATACAAACCTGGAAACTCCAATTACACTGCAAATAAGCGGCGAAGTGACAGACGCCACCGCCGTTCCCGCACAAAAAAAAAATGAAGAAACTTATCCGGTTGCTTTAGGAGATTATCTATTAAAAAGTAAAGATTTGAATTTCGGACAATTAGACCTTTCCGGTTCAAAAACCATCCGGCTGGAAGGGTTCAACAATTCCGATAAGCCTGTAACTCAAAAAATTACCCCGCCCAAGTATTTTACCGTCAATTACAGTCCTGTTGTCGAGCCTAAGAAAGAATCGGTTATTGAAGTTACTTTTTTTGCCGCACATTATAATAAATATGGTTACGCAAACGGCGATTTGGTTTTTTATATAAATGACCGGAAACATATTTTACCTTATTCGGCCTTGGTTTTAGATGATTTTAATAACTGGGGGCAGGGCAAAAAAGCCGATGCCGGAAAAATCAATACAAATACGGCAGAAATTAATTTCGGTAATTTTACTGCGGGAACGGGCAGGACTTTGAAATTATCAAATTCGGGGAAAAGTGTTTTGAATATCAGGAATATACAATCGTCCAGCCCATGGGTTGCGCCTTCTAAAACGACTTTTGCAATTAATCCGAACGAGATTGTTGAGTTGAAAGTGAATATTAATAAAGGTAAAATAAAATCTCCTTTTAATTCAACACTTTCAATTGTTTCCAACGATCCGAAAAAACCGTTGCTTGAAGTGCGGGTAACAGCAAATCCTTTACAATGAATTATATAGAGCATCCGGAAAACAATCCCCAATACACCGGTTTGAACGTGAATAAAGGAATTGCCCAGCCCCCCGTTATCAATCCATACCCGGCGGAGAGGAAAAAACGCCGCGATTATACGCCGGCCGAATATACGGAAGAAATACGGAAAGGGAACATTACGGTTTTAAGCCAAGCCGTTACCCTGTTGGAAAGTCAAAAGCCGGAACATCAGGCCGTTGCTCAGGAAGTGATTGAAAAATGCCTGCCTTTTGCCGGAAATTCGGTGCGCATCGGGATTACCGGCGTCCCCGGCGCAGGGAAAAGCACTTCGATTGATGCTTTCGGAATGCATTTGATTCACAAGCGAAACCGGAAGTTGGCCGTCCTGGCTATTGATCCGAGCAGCGAACGTTCCAAAGGCAGTATTTTAGGCGATAAAACGCGCATGGAAGAACTTTCGCGCGATTCCAGGGCCTTTATCCGGCCTTCTCCTTCGGCAGGCTCTTTGGGCGGCGTTGCCCGCAAAACCCGCGAGACAATTATTTTATGCGAGGCCGCCGGATTCGATACCATTTTTGTAGAAACCGTTGGCGTGGGACAATCGGAAACGGCTGTCCATTCGATGGTTGATTTCTTTTTGCTCATCCAACTGGCCGGAACGGGCGACGAACTGCAAGGAATCAAACGCGGAATTATGGAAATGGCCGACGGGATTATTGTCAATAAGGCCGACGGAAGCAATATCGAAAAAGCCCAACTGGCCGCCGCTCAATATCGCAACGCCTTACATCTGTTTCCTTTACCGCCTTCAGCTTGGACTCCAAAAGTGCTGACTTATTCAGGCTATTATCAATTGGGGATTACCGAAATATGGGATATGGTTGATGAATATATCGCCTTTACCAGGGGAAACGGCTATTTTGAGCAACGCCGCCATTCGCAGGCGAAATACTGGATGTATGAAAGTATAAACGAGCAACTGAAAAATCATTTTTATCAGTCGCCCGTTATTGGGGAAAAATTACTCGCCAAAGAAAGGCAGGTGCTTTGTTCCGAGATAAGTTCGTTTGCGGCGGCAAAGCAAATGTTGGATATATACTTCAAAGAAAAAGTATAAAACAGCGTACCATCACGGCTTTATCTAAAATCAGCATACCTTGGAACACCCGCCCATATCTTTATAAGCCTGAAAATCAATCTTAATAATTCAAATCTATTGCGATGTATTCCACCTTTTTGGTATTCGGGTAGAGTCCGCGGATAAATAGTCCCCTGTTGTCAGGTTCCTGTTTGAGAATTGATTGAACGATTTTTATCAATTCGCCGGAAGTAGAGATACGTGTATCATTAGCTGTCAAAATGATAAACCCGTTTTTGATTCCGGCGGCTTTCAGTTTTCCGTCCGCCAAACCGGTAATTTCCACTCCGAAATTAATGCCCAGCCGCATTTTGTTTTCCCTGCTTAATTCTTTGAATGATGCGCCTAAGATATCTTCAGGCGATTGGTATTTTGTGATTTCCGTCGTTCCCTGGTCATTTTTCAATTCAACTTTGAAAGTCTTTTCGGAATTTCCGCGTTGAACCTGAACGTTTACCTTATCTCCCGGATTATAGCGGCTTAACAGGCCTTGCAAATCGGCGAAATTTTTCACTTTTACACTGTTGATAGCGGTAATAACATCCCCGATTTCGATTCCTGCTTTTTTCGCGGAACTGTTGGAGGCAAACCCGCCAATGTAAACGCCTTCAGTCACTTTCAGTTTGTCAAACGTACCGGGATCGGTTTCTTTTAATACCGACAATTCGGTAACGCTCACACCCAGTAGCGCTCGTTGAACCGTACCGTATTGCTTGATGTCGGTAACGACTTTTTTAACAATGCTAATGGGAATTGCAAAAGAGTATCCTATATAATTTCCTGTTTCAGTGTAAATTGCCGTATTAATTCCGACTAATTCGCCACGGGTATTCACCAAAGCGCCTCCACTGTTTCCCGGATTTACGGCAGCATCGGTTTGAATATATGATTCGATTTTTTGCTGCATAACTTGTCCCTGCCTGTTGCCGTTAGGATTACGGGGGCTGGGATTGTTACCGAGAGAAATGTTCCCTCTGCCTTTTGCGCTTACGATTCCGGCCGTAACCGTAGAACTCAGGTTAAACGGATTGCCGACAGCCAAAACCCATTCCCCGACTTTCAAAGCGTCGGAATCGCCAAACGGTATAACCGGCAAGTCTTTTCCGTCAATTTTCAACAAAGCGACATCGGTTGCTTCGTCGCGTCCGACCAGTTTAGCTTTGTACGTTTTGTCGCTGTTGGTTATAACTTCGATTTCATCGGCGCCGTCAATCACGTGATTGTTGGTTACGATATATCCATCGGTAGAAATGATCACGCCCGAACCGAAGCCTACGCGGGGTTGACGTTGATAATGCCGGTTCCCGCCTCCTCCGAAGAAAAATTCGAAAGGATCGAAATATTCCATCTGCTGCCTGTCGGAAGGACTCGGATTGGCGATTGATTTAATGTGGACAACACCATTAATACTTTGTTCGGCGGCTTTTGTAAAATCGGTATTTTCAGCGGCGTCAGCGAAACCTACCGCACGGAAATTTCCCTGATTAAAAGGTTCCGCATAAAATGTTCTCTTATTTTTATTCAGGTGTGAATAAGTTCCGACGGCGATAAAAGCGCTTAATAAACTTGCCGCAATAAAACCAAATAATAACTTCCAAGTAACTTTCATAATTTCAAATTGTTTAATGTAACTATTCTTTTTTTTAGTTCAGTCTCTAACAAATAACGTGCAGAATCTGTCTTTAGCATATATTTTAAACTATTTAACCGGGAAACGCAAGTCTTAACGCCGCTTAACAGACAAAATGGCAAACTTGTCGGAGCGCATCGTAATTGGGCAGATTCAAGAAACCTGTGCGTCAAAATTATACTGTGCGCGGCATGGTTTTGTGTATCGGTTAATTCTTTTTTGAGGCGCTGTTTTTTCATTGCAATCAATCCCGTCAGGGATTAAAGTTCGGTAGAAATGGTAGAAATGATTGATTCCTCCGGTTGGTGCGAGGCTGTGCCTCGCACAGTCTATTTAGACAGGTTCAACCTGTCAGGAGGTAATAAGGTTAGGGGAATACTGTCATAATTCATTCTACTGAGGTTGTTTTGTCGGTAAATCAGGTGAAAATAAGGTTTTGACTGCATTGGGGCATAAAACCTTATTTTAACCTGATTCAAATAACAAAACAACAGGGAGGATTCCGCACAGCACCCCGCATGACGTTAGTAAAGCGGACTGTTCGGCTCACCCCCAATCGCTGCGCTTCATTGGGGTTATTAATATCCGCCGTGTAACGCCGTGTTGTAAAAGAATTCATTTGTCATATTTTTGTCATGGTTTTTTTAAATCATTGTGAAAAAGTACCAATACTTTTGTCCCGTAAAATTTAAAGAATTATGACAAAA
>JAITCT010000093.1 GCA_031282925.1 Dysgonamonadaceae bacterium
TCTTCCCGGACTGTTCTAACAAGGCCGATTGCCGCCTGTACGCCTGTTCCTGTTCGGTCGAGAGCGTCCGCAATCTCTCCGACAATCCGGCCAGCCTCCTGTTGGCGGCTTCGCTCTCCCTCAAGTTCTCTTGCAAGGTTTGCGTGCCCGCTTTCAAGCTCTCGTTCTCGCTCTGAATGTCGAGCAGCGTCCGCTCCAATTCGTCCAGCGAAGTATAGATACTGCCCAATGTTTCCTGCTGTGAGAACGGCAACGAGGGTGACAAGAACAGCAAGCAGACGGACTGGTATGCAAGTAATACGCGCATTCAATTTATCCTCCTCACTTCTTCACCCTATACAGGCGGTAACTGCGTATCGCGCCCTCTTTTACCGTGACGCTGTCCGCAAGGCTGTTCCACTGCGCCGGATACTCCAGCGTGAAATGCGTCTTGCCCGTGCGCTTGTTGAACCACTCGGCGATAAGATAGTCGCCCTCGACAGGCTTGTATCCAGCGTCCTTGTATTCCTTTGTCCATTTCTTTTCGGTGAGCAGTTGAAGGAATGCCGCGCCGTCAAGCACGGTCATGTCCGGTTTTAAGAGGCCGCACTCAACCCCTTCTCCAATCACGCAAACAGCATCCCCCGCGTCGTGCCCATACTTGTCGCGATTGTATATCTCCGCAATCTTGCACAGCGTAAGGGCGTAGCAGCCCTCCTCCCCGACAGTCCTGATAAAACCCTGTACTCCCTCGTTAATCATCCCTTGCCTCCTATTCAATAAGCTGGAACGAGGCGTTTCCGTCCGCATCGACAACCAGCTTGTATTCCCCCGCCTCTTGCGGGATAGCGGGAATCGCGGATATCGCGCCAGACACATACTCCTCGGTTGCGACATTGTTCCCGTTGATTTTAGGCGTTCCGGTGAACTCCGGGCTTTCCAGCGGGGCTTTCCCCTCTATTAAGCCAGGCACATGCGCCTCCGCTATATACGCGCCCAGTTGCGCAGCCGTTACCTTCCGCGAATAAAGACCCTCGGCAAGATTGGGCGACACCCCTTCAAACAGAAAATCTCCCGTAACCGGTTCGTTCTCACCCAGCCTGTCAAGCGCGGGCAGATCCTTTATCCCTTTTGCCATACCCTGTCCTCCATAAAATCCTGTGCTCCCTCGTTAATCATCTTTTGCCTTCCTTCAGTTATAATTCCAGCCCGTACACCGCGTTCCACACGTCCCGGTGGTAAGCGTTCACCTCGCCGTAATTCTTGTCAAACGCCTTCTCTACGGTATAGCCGTGTTTCCGGCTGTATTCTTTGAGCGGCTTCCACGGATACTCCCGCCCTGTCTCGATTAGCACCCGCTTCACCGAATACCACTCCTCCGCTTCGGACAGGCGGATTTGAAGGGGGTCTCCCTACCCTAATGGGGAACATTTCCCTATTCCAATGTTGAACCTGTCAGGATAAAAGGCGCGAGGCACAGCCTCACACCTTCGGTGATTCCCGCAATCATGCTCCTGTCCCGTTACTCGTTAACTTGTCAACTCGTTTACTTAATATATAATGATTGAACAAATTAAAATTCATTGCAAAAACATTTCCGGATACCGCGAATTTGACGCCGGAGTTTCCCTCCTTGAGATTTATAAAACCCTGAACATAGCACTGCCCTACCCTTTGGCGGGTGCAAGGGTGAACAACAAATCCCAGCCATTGACATACCGGTGCTACAGTCCGAAGGATGTAGAATTTATTGACATAAGCGACCCTTCCGGTTTGCGTTCATACGTCCGTTCGCTGTGTTTTGTTTTGTCCAAAGCCGTAGGTGATCTTTTTCCCAACGGCAAGATTTACATAGAGCATCCGCTTTCAAAAGGTTATTACTGTGAATTGGCGATTAACCGGGAAATTACCGACGAATGTGTAGAGCAAATTATTCACCGGATGCAGGAAATCATCGAAATGGATATTCCTTTTGAAAGTTACGCCGCACGGACGGAAGAAGTTGCCGCACTGTTCCGCGGACTGGGCATGGAAGACAAGGCGCTTTTGCAGGAAACCGGCGGGAACGTGTACGGCAGCTATAATAAGCTGGGCAACCATGTTGATTATTATTACGGCGCTTTGCTGCCGAGTACAAAATGGATTTACCTTTTCGGACTCGAAAGGCTTGATAAGGGCTTGTTGTTGCGGATTCCGGACTCAAACCGTCCCGATTCCTTACAACCCTTTGTCCGCCAGGACAAAATGATGAACGTTTTCCGGGAACTGCTTTCCTACCAGAAAGCCGTCCGGATGACGACGGTCGGCGAACTGAACCGCGCCAATCAGAAAGGTGAAATTTCCAGCCTGGTGAAAGTTTCGGAAGCCCTGCAGGAAAGGAAAATCGCGGCTATTGCCGATGAAATTGCAAGCCGGTTTCACCATAGCGGCCTCCGGCTGGTTTTGATATCCGGCCCTTCCTCGTCCGGGAAAACCACCTTCTGTAAGCGTTTGCAAATTGAGTTAATGGCCAATACTTTACGGCCTGTCGGCATTTCCCTCGACGATTATTATGTGAACCGGGTTGATACCCCTTTGGATGAAAAAGGCGAATATGACTACGAATCGCTGTATGCTATTGACTTGGACTTGTTTAACTCCGATTTGAAGAAAATTTTAGCGGGTGAAGAAACGGCGCTTCCCACGTATGATTTTGTCCTTGGCGAAAGGGTTTACAAAGGCAATACCATTCGTTTGGAAAATAATTCCGTGTTGGTCATGGAAGGCATTCATGCTTTGAATCCCTTGCTTTTGCAGGAGATAGACGCTTCCCTCACGTATAAGATTTATGTATCGGCCTTGACTACGATTTCCTTAGATCATCACAACTGGATTTCGACTACGGACAACCGGCTGATACGTCGGATTGTACGCGATTTTCAATTCCGCAATTATTCGGCAAAAGAAACGATTTTCCGCTGGCCTAGCGTAAGAAAAGGCGAAGACCGGTGGATTTTTCCGTTCCAGGAAGAAGCCGACGTCATGTTTAACTCGGCAATGCTCTATGAATTGGCGGCATTGCGGCGTTCCGCCGAACCGGTTTTGACGGCGGTTTCACCCTGCGACGCGGAATTTGCCGAGGCTTACCGGCTTTTGAAATTCCTTCGTTATTTCAACTATATTGATGTGGATGAACTGCCGAATACTTCGCTCCTGCGGGAATTTGTAGGAGGAAGCAGTTTTCGGTATTAGGCGCATTCCGTCATTGTCAGCACAATAAATATATCGCATGTACAGCATGAAAGCGCGGGTGAGGCTTCGGTGAAAGTTTCATGTGAAAAAAATTTGCCCATATAAAAAATACTCTCTACATTTGCCCGCAATTAACAAGACTGTTAAATATAACTGTTAAACTGCATATTCAATATGGAAGTAAAAAATCAAAATACGGAACAAATCCTTTTGGAAGTGGCAGAGAGCCTGTTTATAGAAAAAGGTTTCGCCGGAACAAAAACAACTGAAATAGCTCGACTTGCAGGAGTTAATCATGCCTTACTGCATTATTATTTCCGGACGAAAGAAAATCTTTTCAACTGTGTTTTTGAACGGATTGCCGCTCAGATGGTGGGTTTTATCAGCATTGCTTTTGAAGGCGATGCGCCGTTTTTCGATAAGCTGCAAAGGGCTATCGAAATGCATTTCGATGGCCTGGTTACACGAATCAACCTGCCGATGTTTGTTTTCCGGGAAGTCATCCGGCAGAAGGAAAGGAAAGATTATTTTTTGAATCAACTTTTCCCTGTCGCTAAAAGGGTTTTGGCAAGAATGCACGGCGATATAAAAAGGGAAGTGAAAAAAGGAACCGTCCGCCCGGTAAAAGCGCAAAATGTTTTGCTGAATATCGCCGCACTGAACGTCTTTTCCTTTGTCGCCGCAGAAATTCTTTTCGATACGAAAGACAAACAAAATGCCGGCGCGCTGAAAGTATTTTTGAACGACCGGAAACAAAATAATGTGAATACAATTATTAACAGCTTAAAATTGTGATAAATATGAGACATTTAATAATTTTACTCGTCCTGTTCGCCGCTTTCGTTTCGGATGCTTTCCCCCAGTTGACCATAGAAGAATGTCTGGAAAAAGCGCGAAACAACTATCCGCTCATCCGGAAATACAGCCTGATTGAGCAAGCGAAGCATTACAGTCTTTCCAATGCACAAAAAGCGTATTTGCCTCAATTACAGGTGAGCGCGAAAGCCTCCTACCAGTCAAGCGCAGTAGAGATTCCCATTGAAATACCGGGTTTGGATATTCCGGCTCTGCACAAAGACCAATATATGGCTGTGGCGGAAGCCAATCAATTGCTTTGGGACGGCGGTGGCATTCGCTCGCAAAAGCGCATTATCGAAGCCCGGTCGGAAGTCGAAAAAAAACAAGTGGAAGTGGAATTGTATGCCATTAAAGAACAAGTCAATCAATTGTTTTTCGGGATTTTGCTGTTTAATGCGAAGCTGGAGCAAAACCGAGTGTTGACCGGCGAATTGGAACGCAATCATGTAAAAGTGGCCGGTTACATGGAAAACGGTATTGCCAACGCAGCCGATTTGGACGCCGTCAAAGTGGAGCAGCTGAATGTGAAACAGGCGCGTATCCAACTGCTGGCAACGCGGGCGGCTTATGTGGATATGCTGGCGCTTATGACCGGCGAAACGCTTGACGGCGTTTCTTTCGTCAAACCTGCCGTCGTTTTGCCGGATGTTCCTCTGCTAAACAGTCGCCCCGAATTGCAGTTGTTTGACGCTCAAAACAATTTGTTCGATTCGCAGAAAAACCTGATCCGGTCGGGTTATATGCCTCGACTGGGTTTGTTTGTCCAGGGCGGGGTCGGGCGTCCGGCGCTGAACATGTTGTCGAATGCTTTTGAACCGTTTTATATCGGCGGCGTCCGTTTGACATGGAATTTCGGTTCGCTTTACACGCAGCAAAACGATTTGCGAAAGATTGAGGTGGACAAGCATTTGGTCAATACGCAGCGCGAACTTTTCCTTTATCATATCCGTTTGACAGAAAGCCGCGAAAATAAGGATATTAAGCGTATCCGGGATTTGATGAAAGACGATGACGGGATTATCACCCTGCGCGAAAATATTCGCAGGGCGGCGGAAGCCAAAGTGAGCAACGGGATGATGACCGTAACGGATTTGTTGCAGGAAATCAGCAGGGAAGATGCCGCCCGGCATACGAAAGCGGCGCATGAAATTGAGTTATTGATGGCAATCTATCAATTAAAAAACACTTTGGGAATTGAGAATTATAACAATGATTATGAATAAGATAGTTTTATTATTGGGGATTTTGTTTGTACTGTCGAATTGCGGCAAGAAAAAAGGGAATTATGATGCTTCGGGAAGTTTTGAAGCAACGGAGGTGCTTGTTTCATCGCAAGTTGCCGGACAAATTATGGCGCTGGACGTCGAAGAGGGTCAGTATTTAACGGCTTATGAAGCGGTCGGTTACATTGATACCGTTCAACTGTTTTTGAAAAGGAAACAACTGTTGTCGGGAATGAAAGCGGTGGATAGCCGCAGTTATGACATTTCCCTCCAGATTGCTTCGCTGAAACAGCAGATAGAGAAGCAGCAAACAGAACTGGTTCGTTTCGGGAACTTGTTGAAATCCAATGCCGCAACGCAAAAGCAAGTGGACGATATTCAGTCGTCGATTGATGTTTTGCAAAAGCAACTGGCGGCTCAAACGGAAAATTTACGGAACAGCAACAAAAGTATTTCGGCAGAATCGCTGGCGATTCAGGCGCAAGTGGAACAGACGGATGACATGATACGGAAAAGTATCATTTACAGTCCGATAAACGGTACGGTGCTGGAAAAATATGTCGAAAAAGGCGAATTTGCCGCACCCGGGAAAGCGCTGTTCAAAATCGCCGATTTAGACCGGATTTTTTTACGCGCTTACATCACGGCCGATCAGTTGAATCGGTTAAAACTGAATCAGGAGGTTGCCGTGTTTGCCGATTTCGGTAAAAAAGAAATGAAGCAATATGCGGGAACTGTTACCTGGATTTCCGATAAGGCGGAATTTACGCCGCGCACTGTTCTTACAAAAGATGAACGGGCTAATTTGGTTTATGCACTGAAAGTGGCGGTGAAAAACGACGGGTACCTGAAAATCGGAATGCATGGGGAATTGACAATTGATAATTGACAATTGACAATGGGTTTTTGGGATGAAAGAAAATGTGATAAAAGAGAAGTCTTATTTATTTGCGTTGCGTATAATCAATGCTTATAAATTTTTAACGAAAGAACAGCGGGAATTTGTTTTGTCTAAACAGGTATTGCGAAGCGGCACTGCGGTTGGAGCATTGGTGAGGGAAGCGGAGCAAGCTCAATCGAAAGCTGATTTTATCAGTAAAATGAATATTGCGCTTAAAGAAGCTAATGAAACGGAATACTGGTTAATGCTTTTAAGAGACAGCGGTTTCATTGATGACAAAAGTTTTGAGTCAATTCATCATGACAGCCTGGAACTTATCAAAATGCTTATAAGTATTATCCGAACAGCAAAAGCTAACCGGAAAATAAATGATAATTGAAACATCATGGAAACAAAACATAATTATCAATTGTCAATTGTCAACTGTCAATTGATAAGCAAAGCGCAGGCTTTGAAAGACGTTTCTTTCGAGGTGCAAAAAGGCGAGATATTCGGATTGATCGGGCCGGACGGAGCGGGGAAAACAACGCTTTTCCGTATCCTTACTTCCCTGATTCCGGCAGATTCGGGACAGGCAAAGGTCGATGGTTTGGATGTGGCGGCGGATTTCCGCGAGTTGCGCAAACGCATCGGATACATGCCGGGACGTTTTTCGCTGTATCAGGATTTGTCGGTGGAAGAAAATTTGCAGTTTTTTGCAACGATTTTCAACGCGACTGTGGAGGAAAATTATTACCTGATTCGGGATATTTACAGGCAGATTGAGCCTTTCAAGCGCCGCCGCGCCGGTAAATTATCGGGCGGCATGAAGCAGAAACTGGCTTTGTCGTGCGCACTGATTCACAAGCCGACAGTGCTGTTTTTGGACGAACCGACTACGGGCGTTGATCCTGTTTCCCGGAAAGAATTTTGGGAAATGCTCAAAAAGCTGAAAACGGAAGGCGTTACCATTGTCGTTTCCACGCCTTACATGGATGAAGCGCAGATGTGCGACCGGATTGCATTGATACAGCACGGCAAAATTCTGTCCGTTGAAACGCCCGAAAAGATTATTGCCGGTTTTCCCGATAAACTGTATCAAGCCCGTTCCGGAAATAATTACCTGCTGTTACTTGATTTAAGGAAGAATCCCGGGGTGAAATCCGCTTTTATATCGGGCGAATATTTACATATTGTTTTCAACGGCGAGGCGGACAGGACGATTCCGAACTTGAAGGAAATTGCGCCGACTATTGAAGACTGCTTTATTCAATTGATAATGGATAATTGACAATTGATAATTAAGCGTTAATAATTTATGAATAAGCGGGAAAACAGCCCCCAATTATCCATTATCGAAGTTGAGAACCTGACCAAATGCTTCGGCGCTTTCACAGCCGTCAATCGCATCTCATTTTCCATGGGCATTGCTTGACAGTCGGAAGTGGAAGAATCAAAGAAAACGCTTAATTTAGCTAACGAAATAAAAATGTAAAACAACAATAAAGCAATGGCAAAAAACAAGTTAGTATCTCCGTTTGTAAAATGGGTTGGCGGAAAACGACAACT
>JAITCT010000114.1 GCA_031282925.1 Dysgonamonadaceae bacterium
ACACCGAAAGAACATTTGGGTTTACCCGATAAAGAAGACGTAAGAACCGGCGTAATTGCCTATAAAATAGCAGCTCATGCAGCCGATTTGGCCAAAGGGCATCCCGGGGCGCAAGTCAGGGACAATGCATTGAGCAAAGCCCGTTTCGATTTCCGCTGGAAAGACCAGTTTAATCTTTCGCTTGACCCCGAAAGAGCGCTTGAATATTACAAAGCCGGACATTTGGGCGAAGACAGCGACCATTGTACTATGTGCGGGCCTAATTTTTGTGCGATGAAGCTGAGTAAACAATGTAATAAACCTTAATATTATGAATAAAAAAGAGACAATAAATGTACAGGGAACAGAGATTATCTTGTTATCACACAAAAAAGAGGATTATATTTCTCTTACAGATATGGCGAAATACAAAAATGCAGAAGCAACCGGTTTAGTTATTTCACATTGGTTAACTACTCGTTATACCATTGATTATCTGGGAATATGGGAAAGTGTCAATAATCCCGATTTTAATGTTACGGAATTCCGTAACATTAAAAGTGAATGTGGCACAAATGGTTTTGTGTTAACATCCAAGCAGTGGATAGAGAAAACAGGAGCAATTGGAATTATTGCCAAACCAGGACGTTACAAAGGAGGTACTTATGCTCATAAAGACATTGCCTTTGAATTTGCTTCGTGGTTGTCTGCCGAATTTAAGTATTTATTAATTAGAGAATTTCAACGTTTAAAAGAAGACGAAAACCAACGGCTATCACTCGAATGGAACTTGCAGCGAACACTTTCAAAAATCAACTATCGTATTCATACCGAAGCGATTAAAGAATATATCATTCCAAACATTGTTACCAAAGAGCAAATTGTATACACTTATGCCAACGAAGCCGATCTGTTGAATGTTGCATTATTTGGAAAAACGGCAAAGCAATGGAGGGATGAAAATCCCGACAAAAACGGAAACATCCGCGATTATGCCACATTGGAACAACTTGTCGTTCTTTCTAATTTGGAAAGTATAAATGCATTGCTTATTGAACAAAATTTGCCTCAGGGTAAACGACTCGTGCAATTAAATGCGGTTGCAATTACACAAATGCGATCATTGGGGGAAAATAAAAATATCAAACAACTGAAATGACATTTTAAAGAATTCTGATTCTCAATATGACAGGCAAAGACTTCAAAGAACAAATCAACAAATACAACCGGGACGAACTCCAATCTCAAATCTACGCCAAAACCCCGGCTGACGTAGAAGCCGCCCTGGGAAAAGACAAACGAAACATTGATGATTTCATGACCCTCGTTTCGCCCGCCGCCTCTGATTATCTCGAACCCATGGCCGCCCTGAGCCGAAGATATACGCAACAGCGCTTCGGCAATACGATTCAGTTTTATATCCCGCTCTACCTGACTAATTCCTGCATCAACCATTGCGTTTATTGCGGATTTAATCATAACAATCAGATTCACCGCATCATCCTGACCGACAGTCAAATCATGCAAGAGGTGGAAGCCATCAAAAAAACCGGCGATTTCCAGCATATCCTCTTAGTTACAGGTGAAAACCCCCGTGATGCCGGCGTTGATTATATCGAAAACGCCGTTCGCCTGGTGAAACCGTATTTTTCCTCCATCTCAATAGAAGTCCAACCGTTGAAGGAACCGGAATACCGGCAATTATCCGAAGCGGGCATGAATGCCGTCTATTGTTATCAGGAAACTTATCACAGAGACCGTTATAAAGTCTATCACCCCAAAGGCATGAAATCAAAATTCGATTGGCGGCTCGACGCTTTCGACCGCATGGGAAAGGCCGGCGTACACAAAATCGGGCTGGGCGTCCTGATCGGGTTGGAAGACTGGCGCACCGACGTCACGTTGATGGCTTTACATCTGCGTTACCTGCAAAAGACCTATTGGCAGACCAAATATTCCGTTTCCTTTCCGCGAATGCGCCCCCACGAAGGCTTGTTTCAACCCAATGTGATTATGAGCGACAAAGAATTGGCGCAGTTGATTTTTGCATACCGGATTTTTGACCGTGACATTGAAATTGCCCTGTCTACGCGCGAAAACAAAAACTTCCGCGACCACATGGCGGGTTTGGGCATTACTTCCCTCAGCGCCGGTTCACGGACAGACCCCGGAGGTTATGCCGTTTACTCCCGTGAATTGGAACAATTTGCCGTTAACGACAACCGCAGTCCCGACGAAGTTTATTCCGCCGTGAAAAAACAGGGCTATGAAGTGGTCTGGAAAGATTGGGATTTGAATCTTCAATCCGTTTGAGCAAAATTGATATTCGGGGAAATTACCCGGCACACGCATTTATATGCGGCCATTGCATACGGGCATATGCAGCCATCGCATACGAGCGTATGCCGTCATTGCATACGGGCGTATGCTGCCACCGCATACGGGCGTATGCAGCCGCTGCATATATTTCTTTTACAAAACCCGGTTTGAAGCTTCGTTGCGGGTAAACGTAATTCGTACCAAATCCGGCCGCAGCCGCTTAGTTCGCTCCATAGACTGCTGTAACTCCCAATCCCGGATATTCGCTTCATGCCCCGAAAGGAGTACTTCGGGAACTTTCCACCCTTTATAATCCGAAGGACGGGTGTAAACCGGAGGCGCCAAAAGATTGTCCTGAAACGAATCGGACAGGGCGGACTGTTCATCGCCGATAGCGCCCGGAATCACGCGGACAATGGCGTCGGCCATTACGGCGGCGGCCAATTCCCCGCCGGTCAGCACGTAATCCCCGATGGAAATCTCACGGGTAATCAGATGTTCGCGGATACGGTAATCAATCCCTTTATAATGGCCGCACAATAGAATCAGATTTTCACACATCGACAACTGATTGGCAATTGCCTGGTTAAATGTTTCCCCGTCGGGCGAGGTATAAATCACTTCGTCATACCTGCGTTGCAGTTTCAGGGAAGAAATAGCCCGGTCAACCGGTTCGCACTGCAAAACCATACCGGCCTGTCCGCCAAACGGATAATCATCCACTCGCCGGTGCCGTTTATCCGAAGAATAATCCCTGAGATTGTGTAAATGTATTTCGGCCAGACCTTTTTCCTGCGTCCTTTTCAGGATAGAGCAATTCAACGGCCCCTCCAGCATTTCGGGGAAAACCGTTATAATATCGAGTCGGAACATAGATTATTTCTTACATTCATTTGTTTTTTCTATCTTTGCCGCAAAATTACATTTTATGATTAAGTATATCAAATTTGTCTTTATATTTTTATTATATTGTTATAATTCAAGCGCTCAAATTCAGGAACCGGTTAAATGGGACTACCATATTAACAACTCGGGAGAAATCATATTTCATGCAGTTGTCGAAAAAGATTGGCATTTATACGATATGAATTTGCCGGAAGGCGGCCCGATTCCCACTACTTTTGAATTTGAAACGGTAAGCGGCGCGGAATTATCCGGCAAAGTTCACACCAACTCCAAAGTTCACAGCCAGTATGACGAAATGTTTGGAATGACTGTCCGCTGGTTCTCCGAAAATCCTGTTTTTATCCAAAAACTGGAAATAACAGACAAAGCGAAATTCCGAGTTGCCGGAGTAATCAAATATATGTCCTGCAATGATCAAAATTGCGTACCGGGGGAAGAAGAATTTCAGTTTACTTCCAAAGATTTGCCTGCCGGTATAGCGCCTGTCCCAAATGTTCCTGTTGTCCCTGATGATATCCCCAAGGACGACCCTAAGGACTTTAATGATATTAAGGACTTTAGCGACAATAAGGATGCCATCGACTACTGGAAACCGGTAATTACCGAATTGCAAAATTTCGGACAAAACGCTTCTACCGCCGATAAATCATGGTTACTTATCTTTATCCTGGGTTTCGGAGGCGGTTTATTGGCATTGCTTACTCCTTGCGTCTGGCCGATTATCCCGATGACCGTCAGCTTTTTCCTGAAACGGTCTAAATCCAATCGAAAAAAAGCCATTTCGGATGCGATGACTTTCGGAGGGGCTATTATTGCCATTTATTTGTTGTTGGGACTTTTGATTACGGCTATTTTCGGAGCCGGCGCACTGAATGACTTATCAACGAATGCCGTTTTCAACCTGCTGTTTTTTGCACTGCTGGTACTCTTTGCCGTTTCTTTCTTCGGCGCTTTTGAATTGACATTGCCGTCATCCTGGAGCAATAAGATGGATCGCAAAGCGGAATCAACCACCGGATTAATCAGTATTTTCTTTATGGCTTTTACTTTGGTACTGGTATCTTTTTCCTGCACGGGGCCTATTATCGGAACCCTGCTGGTTGAAGCCGCCGGATCGGGGAATATTGCAGGGCCGGCTGTCGGGATGTTTGGTTTTTCCTTCGCTTTAGCGCTTCCCTTTGCCCTGTTTGCCCTGTTCCCTTCCTGGTTGCAGAATCTTCCCAAATCGGGCGGGTGGTTAAACGCCGTCAAAGTGATATTGGGGTTCCTGGAATTGGCATTGGCGCTGAAATTCCTGTCGGTAGCGGATTTAGCGTATGGTTGGCGGATATTGGACAGGGAAGTTTTTCTGGTATTGTGGATTGTCATCTTCGCGCTGTTAGGACTCTATTTGTTGGGAAAAATCAAATTTCCCCACGACAGCGAGTATAAACACCTGTCCGTTCCCCGTTTATTCCTGGCGATTATTTCCTTATCGTTTGCCGTTTACATGGTTCCGGGACTTTGGGGAGCGCCGTTAAAAGCCATCAGCGCATTTTCTCCTCCTTTATATACGCAGGACTTCAGTTTGTATGAAGGCGAAGTGCGGGCAAAATTTTTCGATTATGAAGAAGGGATGGAATATGCCCGCAAAAATCATAAACCGGTGATGATTGACTTTACAGGCTATGGTTGTGTGAATTGCAGGGAAATGGAAGCCGCCGTTTGGTCGGACCCGCGCGTCAAAAGAATTATCGACAACAACTATGTGTTGATTTCCCTGTACGTGGATGACAAAACCAAATTAGACCGGCCTGTCGAAATAACGGAAAACGGCAGGACGCGGAAATTGAGAACCGTAGGCGATAAATGGAGTTACCTGCAAAGAAGTAAATTCGGCGCTAATGCTCAACCGTTTTACGTCCTGCTGGATAATGAGGGTATGCCGCTTGCTCCTGCTTATGCTTACGATAAAAATGTAGAAAAATACATATCATTCTTAAAATCAATTGAAAATGGAGAATTATAAAACCAACATTCTCCATTCTCCATTTTCTATTCTCAATTATTATGTCAGATTCAAGAAAACTGCAAATGGAGGCTTTCGGCCGCTTGCTTGACATATTGGATGAATTGCGTGAAAAATGTCCCTGGGACAGAAAGCAAACCAATGAAAGTTTACGCAGCAATACGATTGAGGAAACTTACGAGTTGTGCGAAGCAATCATTAAAAACGATGTTTCCGAAATCAAAAAAGAGCTTGGCGATGTACTTCTTCACATTATTTTTTACGCCAAGATAGCGGATGAAAAAGGTCAATTCGACATTGCCGACGTTTGTAACTCTTTGCGCGACAAATTAATTTTCAGGCATCCCCATGTTTTCGGAACGGCGGAAGCCAACACCTCCGGACAAGTCGAACAAAATTGGGAACAACTCAAACTCAAGGAAAAAGGCGGTAACAAAACGGTTTTGGAGGGAGTTCCCGCTTCGCTTCCGAGTATCGTCAAGGCGCACCGGATTCAAGACAAAGCACGGAATGCCGGGTTTGACTGGGCGCAAAAAGAAGACGTCTGGGACAAAGTCCGGGAAGAATTTACCGAATTGGAACAGGAAATCAGTTCCATGAATCCCAATCGAATGGAAGCCGAGTTCGGCGATTTGTTTTTCAGCCTGATTAACGCCGCCCGCCTGTATAAAATTAATCCCGACAATGCTTTGGAACGCACCAATCAGAAATTTATCAAACGCTTCAATTATATCGAACAGAAAGCCCGCGAAATGGGAAAATCCCTGAAAGATATGAAATTAGAGGAAATGGAAGTTTTCTGGCAGGAAGCGAAAAGCAAATAATGCCGCACTGCGACAATTGGAATTACATCCTTTATAAATCTTGCCCGTTTTTAACGAAAAAACATTCAAAAACAGTAAATACGTACAATGGTTTACGCAATTCGTACGCACGTTTTCACCGTTCACCGTTCACCATTCGATATTCCGTAATCTGCCTTGCGCCGTCATCAATAGCCAAACCAACGCA
>JAITCT010000119.1 GCA_031282925.1 Dysgonamonadaceae bacterium
CAAATACGGACAAAAAACATCAGTAAAGGCGGATTTGCATTTGCTCCCTGCCAATACTTTAACATAACATTGCCGAATATCGAAAGAATGCCTGAAACTACTTTTGACGAAATCATAGACAAATATGTAGAAATGAATGTAGCGCATCCTTTTATGGAAGGCAACGGCAGAAGTGCAAGAATTTGGCTTGATTTAATGCTGAGACGCTCGCTGAAACGCTGTGTGGACTGGAGTCAAATTCACAAAAACGACTATCTGAATGCGATGCAAAAAAGCCCGATAAACAGTGCGGATATTAAGTTTTTGATAAAAAATGCCTTAACTGCAAAAATTAACGACAGGGAAATGTTTATGAAAGGCATTGATTATTCGTATTATTATGAAGAAAATTAGAATAACAAATGGAATTGTTCATTAAAAAACACTGCCACCTGTCGCTGAAATCCCGTTCCGAATTGCCGGAAATGTACCGCGCACTCCGGATTGATTACCCTAAATTCTTCAAAATGGATAACCTGTCCAAACTGGGATTCCTGGCTTCCGAAATACTTTTCAAGGATGAAACAGTCCGTTTTACGCCGCGGGAAGATATAGCGCTTATCGGGTTCAACAGCAGTTCGTCGCTGGATACCGACCGGAATTATCAGGCAACCATACGGGATGCGGACAACTATTTTCCAAGCCCTTCCGTTTTTGTTTATACCTTACCGAATATGGTTGCAGGCGAAATTGCCATCCGAAACCGCTTCTATTGCGAAACTTTTTTTTACATTTGTGAAAATTTTGACGTCGGGGAAACGGCAAACAAGATAAGGTTATCCTTTACAGACTCCGTAATCCGTTCGGTATTGGCTTTTTGGATTGAATATACCGAAGAAACGAAAGAAGTTTTTATGATTTGGGTTGATAAGGAAAAAAACAAACTTCCTTTTTCGGAAGAACAGTTGAGCATACTATATAACAAATAATTATGGAACATTTAATATTGCGGTTAAAAGAAGAAATCATTGAAGTATTGAATCTGGAAGACATTAAACCTGAAGACATTGACGATAATGCACCCTTAATCGGGGACGGTTTGGGTTTGGATTCAATCGACGTATTGGAATTGATTGTTTTATTGGGAAAAAACTACGGAATAAACGTGAAAGAGGCTTCCCAGGGGCGGGAAATTTTTCAATCCGTCCGTGTAATGGCGGAATATATCCGGGCAAACCGAACCAAATAAATGCGGCAGGAAATTGTCATTACCGGAATGGGCATTATTTCGGCATTAGGAAATAATCGGGAAAATACGTTGATCGCATTGCGGGAACAACGCAGCGGGATAGCGCCGGTTGCCCGCCTGCAAACCATCCATTCGTTGCCCGTTGGAGAAGTAAAATATACCGACGCCGAAATGATGCGTTTGCTGCATCTGCCCGAAACGGCGGTTACTACCCGCACCTCCCTGCTGGGAACAATTGCCGTTGAAGAAGCCTTGCGGCAGGCAAATATCCCGAATCCCGCCGGCGCTTTGCGGATTGCTCTGATTTCGGGGACAACCGTCGGGGGCATGGACAGAAGTGAACGGTATTATTTCGATTTCCTGACAAATGATACACAAAACGATTATCTCTTCACCCACAATTGCGGAGCCTGTACGGAACTGATTGCCGACCATTTCGGCATTTTTTCTTTTGTCGATACCGTTTCCACGGCATGTTCGTCGGCTGCAAACGCAATCATGACGGGCGCTCAACTGCTTGGCAGCGGCAGGGCGGATATCGTAGTAGCGGGCGGAAGCGAATGCCTGACCCAATTTCATTTGAACGGGTTCAATGCTTTGATGATACTGGATCCGGAACCCTGCAAACCTTTCGACGCAAACCGCGCCGGACTCAACCTGGGCGAAGGAGCCGCTTACCTGGTGATGGAAACGAAAAGGAATGCGGAGAAACGGCAGGCAAAACCGCTGTGCGGTTTGTCAGGCTATGCCAATACTTGCGACGCCTTTCACCAAACGGCGTCTTCCCCCGAAGGAGACGGCGCCTGCCGGGCCATGAGACATGCGCTTGCTTTCGCGGGACTGTTGCCCGAAGACGTCGACTACATAAACGCGCACGGTACCGGCACGCAAAACAACGATTTGAGCGAAGGCAAAGCCATCGAACGAGTTTTCGGTAAAAACATTCCGCCGGTATCCTCTACCAAAGCCTTTACGGGACATGCCACAAGTGCGGCAGGCGGCATAGAGGCTGTGATTTCGATTCTTGCCCTGCTGCACAATTTTATTCCGGTAAACCTTAACTTTCAACATCAAATAGAGGAGTTAAATTTTGAACCCTATTCCCGGCAAACGCCGGGGAATGTGCGGCGTCCGGTAAATCATGTCCTGTCCAATTCCTTCGGATTCGGAGGAAACAATACAAGTTTGGTTTTTTCAAAGATACCGGAGTGCGGACGCAATAAAATCTACCTGTCCTCTGCGAAGCAAATTTCCGTTCAGCCGCCGTTAACAGACAGCTGGATGGATGCGCCCATACACTGTCAAGACCGCTATGTTCGCGCCGTTGACCCCGATTACAGGCAGTATTTTTCCCCGAATGAAGCCCGCCGGTACGGGAAAATCCTGAAACGCGCTTTACTTGTTTCCCGCCGGACTTTGGACGAAGCAGGCATACAAAACCCGGATGCGATTATCACGGGGACAGGATTCGGGTGCGTTGAAAACACAGGCCTCTTTTTGAATGCGATGCTGCGCGAAGGTGAAAAATTCCTGCAACCGACCCATTTTATGCAGTCCACACACAACACCATCGGGTCGCTTATTGCTATCGACAGGCAATCTTACGGCTACAATTCAACCTGCCTCCACAAGGGCATTTCGTTTGAATGCGCCTTGCTGGATGCTTATATTCAACTGAACAATAAACAGATTCAAACCGCTTTGGTGGGTGCTCATGATGAAATGACGCCCAATTATTACAGGTTTTTGCGGCAAACCGGCTATTTTGACGACTGTTGTTTTTCAGGGGAAACGGCTGTTGCAATGTTGCTTTCCGCCGAAAAAGGGGATAAAACCCTGTGCCTGTTGGAGGAAATAGAAATGGTTTATACAGGGAATATTACGGAATATCAATTCCTCAACGACTTCCGGTTTCTCAAAGAATCGGACGAAATCGATGCAGTGATGACCGGCATCGGCGGGAATCGGGCGAATGACGCCGTCTATCGGGATATTTGCAGCGCCCTGTTTCCAAATAAAAAACTGTTGCGCTACAAGCATCTTTTCGGGGAATCCTATACGGCTCCCGCCTTTGGAGTATATGCGGCGGCAATTTGCCTGCTGCAGCAGCGTATTCCGGCGCATCTCTTTACAGACCCAGGAAACGGAGAGCAGAAAGGAATAAAGAAAATTCTGTGTTACAGTCAGTTTGAAGGTAAAACCCACTCATTTATCCTGTTATCGTCATGTTGAGAGTTATTTTGTTAGCCGTCATACAGGCCGTCTTCCTTTCGGCGGGACAGGTATTTTTGAAACTGGCCCTGAACCGGATGGATCATTTCGGTTTCACATGGTTATATTTCGGCAAATTACTTACGAACCGGTGGCTGGCGGCAACAGGCCTCAGCATGGGCGTCGCCGCCGTTTTATGGTTCTACATCATCAAACATTTCGATTTTTCCGTAGCCTATCCGGTAACAGGTATTGCATATATTTTCGGCATGTTAGCGGCAGTATTCGTCTTTCACGAACCTGTTCCCGTTACCCGCTGGATAGGGGTTTTATTGATTATGGTGGGGGTGATGTTGATAGTGAGATGAGTAAAAGTTTAAACTTCATAATGGAAAATACCGCCATACAAATCAAAAATCTGTCCATTGGCTATCCGGTTAAACAAGGAAAAAAAAACATAGCCGCAGCGCTTAACGCCGTTATTCACAGCGGCGAACTGACTTGTTTGCTTGGTGCAAACGGCGTAGGCAAATCAACTTTACTGCGAACGCTTTCCGGCCTCCAACCCCGGCTGGCGGGTGAAATTTCCGTCTTCGGAAAGCCGATAGAATCTTATTCGGGAAAACAATTGTCCCGAACCGCCGGTATTGTCCTGACCGAAAAGCCGGACATCCGCGACATGACCGCCAGGGATTTAATCTGCTTGGGGCGGAATCCTTACACGGGTTTTTGGGGCAAACTGAATGACGCTGACGAAGCCATTGTTGATGGAGCCGTTGCCTGCCTGAAAATCGAAGATTTGTCCGCCCGTTCGGTCCATACCCTGAGCGATGGGGAACGGCAAAAAGTGATGATTGCCAAAGTATTGGCGCAGGAAACGCCGGTCATCTACTTAGACGAGCCGACCGCTTTCCTGGATTTTCCGAGCAAAGTGGAGATGATGCGCTTCCTGCACTTCCTGGCCGTCAGGTCGGGTAAAACGATTTTCCTTTCAACCCATGATTTGGAACTGGCTTTGCAGATTGCAGACAAACTTTGGCTGATGGACAGGCAAAAAGGGCTTACGGTGGGAACGCCGGACGAATTGAGGCGGAATGGAACGCTGGAACAGTTTTTTCAATGCGAAGGGGCTTGCTTTGACCGGGAAGCCGGACTGTTCCGGATTTTAAGGGAAGGGGCAATCCGGTGATACATTAT
>JAITCT010000159.1 GCA_031282925.1 Dysgonamonadaceae bacterium
ATGGGCGGTATCTGGGTTGATTATGAATTGATGACGACTATTCCGGGCTGTTTTGCCATCGGTGAAGCCAATTTCTCCGACCACGGCGCTAACCGTTTGGGTGCGTCGGCTTTGATGCAGGGTTTGGCCGACGGGTATTTTGTTCTTCCTTATACGATTCAAAATTATTTGTCCGACCAAATCAGCGTCCCGCGTTTCAGCGTCGATTTGCCTGAATTTGCAGAAGCGGAAAAAACAGTCAAAGCGAGGATTAATAAATTAATGAATATACGGGGAAACCGCTCGGTTGATTTCTTCCACAAGGCTCTCGGTTCGATTATGTGGGACTACGTAGGGATGGGACGTACCGAAGAATCCTTAAAAACCGCATTGGAAAAAATCAAAGCATTGAAAAAAGAATTTTGGGCAAATGTCCACATTCCGGGCGAAGTCGGTTCGTTAAACACCGAATTGGAAAAAGCGCTCCGCGTTGCCGATTTCTTCGACGTCGGTTATCTGATGGCGCTTGACGGATTGAACAGGAATGAATCTTGCGGCGGCCACTTCCGCGAAGAATACCAGACGCCCGAAGGGGAGGCTTTACGTGATGATACCCGATATTCGTATGCGGCTTGCTGGCAATATGCGGGTGAAGACAAAGATCCTGAACTTGTGAAGGAGCCGCTGGATTATGAGTTTGTGGTGAGGCAGCAACGGAACTATAAATCTTGATGTTAGTAAACAAGTAAACGAGTTGACAAGTAAACAAGTTAATAGAAATAAGTAAACGAGATGGTGACTCATAAGGATTTGACGGTTTGGAAAAAATCAATGAACTTAGTGTTATTGGTTTATAAGATTACTAAATCTTTTCCGAAAGAAGAACTGTATGGATTGGTTTCTCAAATGAGGCGATCTGCTGTTTCCGTGCCGTCTAATATTGCGGAAGGACATGCCAGAGGGTCTGATAAAGAGTTAGTTCGTTTTTTGTTTATTTCGTTAGGCTCTGCCTCCGAATTGGAAACACAACTGATTATTGCTTATCATTTGGATTATATACAAGAAATTGATTATAAGAAAGTAATAGAATTAAATGATGAAGTAAGAAAAATGTTAGTTTCTCTGATTCGGTCTAAAAACAATGAAGATTTAACTAAATAATTGCAATAAAAAAAAGAGTTGCCCCCGTATTCTCGTTAACTCGTCTACTTGTCAACTCGTCAACTTAAAAAGCAATGGAAAAAATAATAAACATAACATTAAAAGTTTGGCGTCAAAAAGGACCCAAAGAAAAAGGAGGCTTTGAAACCTACCAATTGAAAGGCATATCGGGCGATACCTCGTTTCTCGAAATGCTTGACATCCTGAATGAGAAATTGGTGAACGCAGGAAAAGAACCCGTGGCGTTCGACAACGATTGCCGCGAAGGCATCTGCGGAATGTGTTCGCTGTATATCAACGGCCACCCGCACGGGCCGGACAACCTGATTACTACCTGCCAGTTACACATGCGGCATTTCAATGATGGCGACACGATTACGGTTGAGCCTTGGCGTTCGGCGGCATTTCCGGTCATTCGCGACTTGATGGTCGACCGGTATGCATTCGATAAAATCATCCAAGCGGGCGGTTACGTGTCGGTTAATACCGGCGGCGTTCCCGACGCCAATACGATACCTATTCCCAAGCCGGTTGCCGATGAAGCAATGGACGCCGCTTCCTGTATCGGATGCGGAGCTTGTGTGGCCGCCTGTAAAAACGGTTCGGCCATGCTGTTTGTTTCGGCCAAAGTCAGCCAGTTGGCTTTGTTGCCGCAAGGAAAATTGGAAGCGAAGCAACGGGCGAAAGCAATGGTTGCGAAAATGGACGAATTGGGATTCGGTAACTGTACCAATACCCGTGCTTGTGAACTGGAATGTCCCAAAGGCGTTTCGATCAGCAATATTGCACGGTTGAACAGGGAATTTTTGAAGGCTAAATTTGCGGATTAATTGATGAGTAAACGAATTGACAAGGAAACAAGTTAACGTGTAACAAAACGTTTTTCGTTAATTCGTAATTCATAGCGTTTCGTCTTGTCAATTCGTTAACTAAAAAAATTAGATAAAAACATTTGAGATTTCCGAATAAATATTATACCTTTGCACAATATTATTAATTTAAAAATATTTAAAAATGGCTCATGTAATTAACGATGATTGTATCGCATGTGGAACTTGTATAGACGAATGCCCTGTAGGGGCAATAGCGGAAGGTGATATCTATAAAATTGATCCCGACGTATGTACGGATTGCGGAACATGTGCGGATGCCTGTCCTTCCGAAGCAATTGTGGAGGCATAGGTTTTTGGTCAAAAATGTGTATTCAGGGCTATCAATCTTAACGGATTGATAGCCTTTTATTTTTTATAAATAACCGTTAACCCGTCCCGCAAAGGTAGAATCACCTTTTCAACTCTCCGGTCGCCGGCAATCATTTCGTTAAAGCGAATAATGCCGATGGTCTGTTTATCGTTAGGATGCGGTTCTTCCGTAACTTTTCCGTTCCACAGCGTATTATCCGCCAAAATAATTCCGCCTTTTTTTACTTTGTCGAAAACAGTTTCGTAATATTCGCAATAAACCCGTTTGTCGGCGTCAATAAATGCCATATCAAATGCGCCTTCCAGCCGGGGAATCAAATCCAAAGCGTTTCCGATATGCAAATGAATCTTATTTTTCAAATCCGACAGGTCAAACTGGTTCAGGATAAAATCCTCCATTTCATCGTCGATTTCAATCGTGTGAATTTCGCCGTTTTCAGGCAAACCTTCCGCAAGACACAAAGTTGCATATCCCGTATAAGTTCCGATTTCCAAAATTCGTTGCGGCCTGTACATTCGCACTAGCATTTTCAATATCCTGCCCTGCAGATGACCGGCTATCATCCTCGGACGCAGCAAATCAATGTGGGCTTTGCGGTTTAAGGCCGCGATCAGGGGCGGTTCTTCATCAATATGTTTTGTGATATATTCTTCCATATTCATTTTTATGAAAATCAAAACGCTTGCAGATGAACAACCGTCCCCGTGATTTTCCCCTCAGCCAAAATCGTTTCGACAGTATCCCCTTCCTGCAATTCTTTCACCGATTTGACGGCCTTCCCATTTTTTAACGTAATCGAATAGCCTTTGGACAAAATATGCTTCGGCGACGATAAGCGGAAAAATGATTCTTTTTCATTCAACAGGGAATGTTGACCGGCCAGCATTTGACGGACAAGGTTTTGTATTTGTAACCGGATAATTTCTAATTTCGATTTTTTATTTTCAATCAAAGAATTAACCGACAAAGGTAAACGGGAAGTCAGAGTACGCAGATTTAGATTAGACGTTTTCAAAAAGGCCTGTGTTGCTTCGGTTATTCCGGCTTGACAGTCAAACAGCTTGGTGGCGGTTTCTTCTGTGCAGGCAATCAGAAAATCTGCAACGGCAGTAGGTGTTTTTGCCCTGTGGTTGGCAATAAAATCCAGAACCGTATCGTCCCGTTCGTGTCCGATGCCAATGATAACAGGCAAGGGGAACTGTGCGCAATTAGCTGCTAACAAGTAGGAATCGAACGAAGCCAGGTCGGAAGTTGCTCCCCCTCCCCGTATGATAACTACCACATCAAACAAATCCCTGTATTCAAATATTTTATTCAGGGCGGCGATGATTGACGCTTCGGTTTGTTCGCCCTGCATGATGGCCGGGAAAAGCAGGGGATAAAAAACGTATCCGAAACGGTTGCCGGCCAAATGTTTTAAAAAGTCTTCATAACCGGCGGCTGTGGAAGAGGATATGACTGCTATCCGTTGGGGTAGGGCAGGGATTTCCAACTCTTTGTTTAATGTTAACACGCCTTCTTCTTCCAAACGACGGAGAATGGCTTGCCTTTGAGTCTGCAAATCGCCCAAAGTATATGCCGGGTCTATGTCGTAAACCGTCAATCCGTAACCGTAGACCGGATGCAAATCCACCGCAACCTTAACCAGTACCCGCAATCCCGAATCAAACCGCCGGCCTGTAGCCTGTTCAAAACAGGGTTGCAGCGTTTCATAAACATTCGCCCAGATGCGGCCTCTGGCTTTGGCAATAATGGCGTTCGTAAGCGGATTTTTTTCTACAAACTCCAGATAACAGTGTCGGTTACTCACACGCACATCGGAAGTTTCCGCCATCACCCAATATGTTTCGGGAAAAGCGTCCTTCACTGCCGAAGCAAGGCTGTTGTTGAGTTGGGAAAGCGTAAGAAAATCCATTGCTTACATTTTTATAAATTTCCTGACGAAAACCGGTTTGCCGCCTGTTTGCAGGCGGACGATGTAAATTCCTTTCTGTAAGAGAGAGATGTCGATAGACGATGATACGTTCGATGCAGACAGCAACTTGATTCCCACGCCGGAATAAATATCCAAAACGAATGGTGAATTATTTTGCAAATGATCGAAATTCAAATACAAACGATTTTCACGAGCATTGATGTGGAAGTAAACCGCATTTTCCATTCCGGCAGGTTTCAAACCGGTTTTATTTTGGGTATAAGCCTTATAGACGTCGGCAATTCCGAATCCCATCAACGAATCGGGTTGTGAAAAAGCATTTGCCGTTTCCCGGAGCAACTCAATTATTTCAAAACAGGTAAGTTCCGGCAAGGCTTGCCAAAGGCAGGCGCTCAGGCCGGCCAGAATCGGCGTTGCGAAAGAAGTGCCGTTCGGATAATCAATTTGTCCGTTGCCG
>JAITCT010000313.1 GCA_031282925.1 Dysgonamonadaceae bacterium
CTGGATTTACACCCGCTGGGGTAATCCTACCATCCGCCAACTGGAAGAAAAACTTGCCGCGCTGGAAGAATCCGAAACGGCAACGGCTTTTTCCAGCGGCATGGGCGCTGTTTCCGCCCTGCTTTTCCACTTGCTTCGCGCCGGCGACCATGCCGTTGTCAGCGATGTGGCCTACGCCGCCCTGTCGGAATTGACCAACGAGCTGATTCCGGCTTTGAATATCGAAATCACCAAAGTTGATACTTCCGACTTGGAGGCTGTGCAGGCAGCCCTGCAATCCAACACGCGGCTGGTTTATGTCGAAACGCCCTGCAATCCCTTGCTCCGGTTGACGGACATTGCGGCGATTGCGGAAATCGCGCACAGCGTGGGCGCAAAACTTGCCGTCGATTCGACTTTTGCTACGCCCATAGCCACTAAACCCTTACTGTTGGGCGCTGATTTCGTGATTCATTCCCTGACCAAATACGCCGGCGGACATGGAGACGCTTTGGGCGGCGCTGTACTGGGCAGCAAGGCCGAGCTTGCGCTTTTGCGCAAAAAAACGGCTATCCGCCTCGGCGGGACTTTAAGCCCGTTCAACGCCTGGCTGATTTTGCGGGGACTGGCGACTTTGCCCCTCCGAATGAGGGTGCATCAGGATAATGCGCTGAAAATCGCCGCTTTCCTGGGACAGCATCCACAGGTTAAAAAAGTGATTTATCCCGGACTGCCTTCGCATCCGCAGTATGATTTGGCGTGCAGGCAGATGAGAAACTTTTCGGGCATCATCACTTTTCAGGTCGAAAACGGGAAAAAAGTTGCGCAGAGACTGTCCGAAAAACTGAAAATTATTCATTACGCCGTATCTTTGGGACATCACCGTTCCCTGATTTTCTACCTGGACAGCAGGGAATTATTTGAAACGACTTTCAAATTTTCCACGCAAAAACAGTTGGATTCATGGAATACTTTTGCCGGCGAAGGGATTTTCCGCCTGTCGGTTGGATTGGAAGATGCCGAAGATTTGATTGCGGATTTGGAACAGGCGCTGCAGCAAAATGCAACCGGTCGTCAGGTTTACGGTGTGAAATAATTACGAATTACTAATTACGAATTACGCGGTGCGACCGAATAATCCCGTAATTCGTAATTCTTATTGATATCGCGCTTACAAAAGATTTAATGAATTAAAGATGCTGCCATATCAGGTTTGATATCACGGGATGATGATCTTGGTTCAAATTCGGGATGAAGTTTATATTGAAATAGAGAACTGAGTAATAGTTCATCTGTTAACTCACTTTCTTTAATTTCACCGGAATTAAGCATTTGCATGATTTTTGCAAAATCAATTCCGTATGCTTCGGACAATTTTACATCAACTCCGGCAAATACTTCTTCTACGGTATATCCTGCCGGATTATCGTTTACTTTCCCTATCTGTGGATTTTCTGCAACTTCTCTGAGAATCCGTTTCCCTGCATCTGTTTTTTCGTTGATATATACAGTTGTCATAATTTTATTTTTTCTTAATGATGCCAAAACCCGGCAAAAAAACATTCAGACCATTATTCGTCGTTCATTTTATTTATGCACCAAACCTGTCCCCGTGCGCAGTATTATTATCCAAACAAATCGGAATGTGTTCCGGTATCAACAAGCAAGATAATAAGTTCATTATCTTTTTGTTGCCAAGTCATTAACCAGTCAGGACTGATGTGACATTCCCAAAGTTCAATTTTATAACCGGTTAATTTATGCTGATTGTGTTTTGATTCTAATTTTTCACCTTTTGCCAAAATATATATGACATTTTCAAGCAAATCTAAATTTAAGTTTCTTGAATAGGCAAGTTTTACACTTTTTTTGAATTCCCCGGTCACATCTATAGAATAAACAGTATTTTCAAAATTTTTCAATGCTTTATAAAATTCTGTAACTGTTTTTCTTTTTTGATTTTTCATCTGTACATAATTTGTTTTTTATCAGATGGAATCCGCATCCCTCTTTTGGGGAGTATGTACCCGATATACTTTTCCCTTTGCAATATCTTCCAAAGCAAGTTCTATTCCTGTCTTTCGGCTATTTTCAACTGTTGCAAGACCTAAATTCACAATGCTGTTTAAAAGCATTTTTACATTTGGATTGTGTGCATCATAATTTAGCGTTATTGTTGCCATAATTTTTATTTTAGAAATACGCTGCAAATATACGTAATAATTTTTTACCCCACGCTCGCCTTATCGGGGACAACGCATTAACGTGTCAAACCATCCTGCCCAGCCATTTCCGCGCTTCATCTGCCGTAATTCCTTTCCGGAGAGCATAATCCAAAAGTTGTTCTTCATCAATTCCGCCAACCATAAAATATTCCGATTCGGGATGGGAAATAAAAATCCCCGAAGTCGTTGCGGGCGGATTCATAGCGCCGTTGGGCGTTAATTCCACGCCTATCTGCTTCATATCAAGCAGGGAATCAATCACAAAATTCAGGGAAATATCGGGATGCGAAGGATAGCCCGATGCGGGGCGTATGCCGGGAACGGAAACATGCGGCAATTCTTCAGGCGCGCAGGCTTCGCCGGGATTGTAGCCCCACCAGGTTTTCCTGACCCTTTCGTGCAGGTATTCGGTGGCCGCTTCCGCCAAACGGTCGCGGAGAATTTGTTTGAGCATATCCGTATAGGCATCCGGCGCATGTGCGTGTCCGCAGTCGCAGGCCTTTTTCATGGCGTCCGAACCGGCCGTTACTGTGAAAAATCCGATGTAATCGCCGTCGGGATGAAAGAAATCGGCCAAAGATTTGTAACGGTCGTCCTCCCGTTTTTCCTGCTGCCGGAGGAAAGGTATATCAATTCCTTCTACATGAATGGTATCCGAATCCCGCGTTACCGGATAAAACCCGATGATTGCCCCGATAAATCCGGAGTCATGTTCCGCCCAGCCCGACAGGATTTTTTGCGTATCGTCCAT
>JAITCT010000297.1 GCA_031282925.1 Dysgonamonadaceae bacterium
ATCGGAGTAGGTTCGGGTTATCTGTTTGAAACCGATTTCAAACGCGAAGTGTATTCCGACCTGACCGGCGAACGCGGTACGCTGATGGGCGCTATTCAAGGCCTGCTGCTGGCTCAGTATGAAGTGCTCCGTGAAAACGGTCATTCACCTTCGGAAGCCTTCAACGAAACGGTGGAAGAACTGACACAGTCGTTGATGCCTTTGTTTGCCGAAAACGGGATGGACTGGATGTACGCCAACTGTTCGACAACCGCACAACGCGGCGCTTTGGACTGGATGACGCCTTTCCACGATGTAACCAAACCGGTTTTTGAAAAACTGTACAGAGAAGTAGCCAACGGAAACGAAGCGCAACGTTCGATTGACTCCAATTCCAAACCCGACTATCGCGAAGGTTTGGAACGCGAACTGAAAGCGTTGCGCGAGAGCGAAATGTGGCAAACCGGCGCTGTTGTCCGCAAGTTGCGGCCGGAAAACAACTAAGGCAGTTGCGGTTTTATTTTTTTCAGGACAATATCTTTTTTGATTATCCTGTAATGAGGATGATAAGTGTTCTCAAAAACCGGACTGTGATGCACAACGAAATCTCCTTTTTCAATCAAATCCTGAATTTTGGCTTTGTCCGACTCATAATCGGGCAGAGCCAAATTCATTTTTTCGATAACGCCTGTGATTTTTTTCCATTCGTTTTTCCACTTGTCCGGAGAAACTGCCGGTACCGAATTGGCGCTCTCCACGAATGCTTCCAGATAAACATCCGCCGGTATGATATTGAGTTTCAAAACATCAAGGTTTACACGGTAATAATTCCCTTCCCAGCCGATTAGTTCAAGCAACGGATTTTGATTGTCTTCCGTGTAAGAACCCAATTCTTCCCGGAGATATTCACCGGCCGTAGCCGTATCGGGAATCAGGTGTCCCGGCCCGAACCGGTCCTGGAAAAAGTTTTTGTATATATCCTGCAAATTGGATTGAGGATAAACGCTCAGTTGGTTGTTGACGGAATCCTTCACTTTTTTATCGAAGGATTCCGAACAGGAAGCAGCAATCAATAACGTGATTATCAGGAAATAACCTGTCCGGCGAGGCTTGATGGAATGTTTCATTTGTTTTAATATTTATTGTGTTTGTATTTTTAATAATTCGGATTACAAAAATAGTAAGAATTTTGAATTTATTATGACCCAATGCTATAAATTTCGAATGCGCCATGCCTGCGGATACAGATTATTGGCGCGATTTCCGATGTTTTTAATAAATCCCAACGGCCGGTTTTGATACGTGACTATGACAAAGCCAAGAGGAATCTCCGCAGGCACATTTTGCAGCGTTTCTTTTCGCAGGTATTTTAAAGCAGTTTCCCTGTCCGAATCCCAGCGCGGAAAAGCAGTTTCCGACAATGCCGTCGACATAGCCAAAGCATGATTCGGAATCAAATCTTTGCCTTTGACTTCCCCCAAGGTGATTCCTGCCGAAACGATTTTTAATGATTTTTTCAGGAAAAGATATTCTTTGTAATGCTCTGCCGGAAAAGCAAAAAACAGGTTGTTCTCCGAAAAAAAAGTATAATGATCCGGAGCGGAAAGCCATTTTTCGCACCTCCCTGTCATTCCCGCGAAAGCGGGAATCCCATGCAAAAATGACGGATTATCATGGGATTCCCGCTTTCGCGGGAATGACAGGCTGCGAGAAAAGTTTTTCCTCAAAGCGGCAATAAAAAAACCTTCCCCTTTGGTTTGGTGAGGCATAAAACGGTGCGGTTTTTCCAAAAGTTCCATCTCTAATTCCGTGCAAATCCGGTCGATATTGTCTTCATTTTCTTCACGGTTGTAAGTGCAGGTGCTGTAAATCAATATCCCGCCCGGTTTCAAAGCCGGAAAAATATCGCCGATGATTTGCCTTTGCCGCCCGGCGCAAAGTTTGACATTCCGCACCGACCATTCCGCTATGGCCGCAGGGTCTTTCCTGAACATTCCTTCTCCCGAACAGGGTAAATCACATACGATTAAATCAAAAAACGACTGCAATTTCCCGATATCCGCCGGATAACTGCCGGTAACAACAGTCTGCGGATTTCCCCATTTAGTCAGGTTTTCCGACAAGATATTCGCACGCGGGCGAATCGCTTCGTTGGCAACCAACAAACTTCCTTCCGGTAAAATCGCCGATAAATGTGTTGATTTTCCGCCGGGAGCCGCACACAAATCCAATGCTTTCACCGGCTCACGGACATAATTTTTTATAAAATGTTCCAAAAACATGGACGAAGCTTCTTGCACGTAATAACAACCTGCATGAAAATGCGGGTCGAGCGTAAAAACCGGACGTGAACGGAGATAATAAGCATCCGAAGCCCACGGAACGGGGGATTCCGTCTCAAAACCCGCCCGGAGCAGGAAATCGCCTTCTGTTTTTTGCGGATTCAGGCGGATGCTCGTCGGTTGCTCCCGGTGCAGAGCCTGCTCAAAGGCATCCCACTCTTTGCCGAGTAGCGCTTTTGTCCGTGATATGAATGTTTCGGGTAGTTGCATCATGATGGAAAGCATTGCTTTTCTTACGGTCAAAGATACGATGTTTTCCTTAATCGTTCAAATCGCGTTTTGCCGGCAGTATGCCGCATATTCAAATTAGCACGCCCTGTCGTTGGCTTCGTTGGTGCGAGGTTCTACCTCGCGCCGATTATCCCGACAGGCTGCGCCTGTCTTGCAGGTACAACCTGCAGGAATAGGACGGAGCAGGCGGGAATCCCATGTAAAATGTGCGAATCTTCATGGGATTGGTTTCACAACCGCACTGCGACAATTTGAAATGCACCCAGCAATAAAAAACAACCTCAGGTTTTGTCATTTAAATAAGGTGAAAATGAGGATATAATTACATTTGCAGTTTGGGTATAAACCTCATTTTCACCTTATTCTCTCCAACAAAACAACCTCAGTAGAACAAGCGTGTTGATAATTAACCCAAAATGTCCATTTCAGTATTAATTCACTGAAAAATCATTGATTTTTGCCGAATTAATGCAGCGTATACAGCTTATTTACAATAGGATACAAGTGTAATTTTCTAATGGTGTCCATTAGAAAACACAAAACAATATGGCCTCATTATTAAGCAGTTATATTCTAATGGACATTTTGGGATTAAAATTCCCTGACCTTATTACCTTATTACATTGTACGCGGTATGGTTTTGTGCATTGTCAAACGGCTTTTTTTTGTAAACACAAAGGCACGAAGATACGGAAACCGTGTACGAACAATTTCGTCGTGTCTTCGTGTTTAATTTTGATAAAATCGGATGTGCAAAATCATACTCCCGACAGGTTGAACCTGTCAATATAGGCGACGCGCGGCTGCGTCCCGCACCGGCTGGGAAAGTGTGTGCGCCCTGATCATTAGAAAAACAGTGAAAAAAAATAAAGCCAAACTCGAGGAAAATCCGGCGGGTTTTAGAACAGACAGAAGAAGGCA
>JAITCT010000023.1 GCA_031282925.1 Dysgonamonadaceae bacterium
GCGACAACGTGAATTTCCGGGCAAGTTACTCAAGCGGTTATCGCGCTCCGCAGGCTTACGACGAAGACCTGCACATTGAGGCGGTAGGCGGTTCGCTCGGATTAATCGAACTTGCTTCCGGATTGAAGCCCGAATATTCCCACAGCCTCAGCGCCTCGGCCGATTTGTACCGTAATTTCGGAAAATTGCAGACCAACCTGCTCATCGAGGGCTTTTACACCACCTTAAACGACGTATTTACCCTCGAAAAAACCGGCGAAGACAATCAGGGAAACCTGATTTATACCCGCCGTAACGGTTCGGGAGCAACCGTCAAGGGCGCAAACATGGAACTGAAAATGGCTTTTCCCGGAATATTCGACTGGCAGATGGGCTATACTTACCAGCAAAGTCGCTACAAAAACCCGGAACAATGGTCGGAGCAGCTCGCGCCGCAGCAAAAAATGTTCCGTGCGCCCGACAGCTACGGCTACTTTACCGCCAACCTCAATATGCTGCACGAATGGCAACTTTCGATTTTCGGAAACTACACCGGCTCCATGCTTGTGCAGCATACCTTCGACGATACAGATATGGAAAAGGACACGCCCGATTTTTTCGACATGGGCGTGAAACTCTCTTATCATTTTCATTTGGGTGCGGCCTCAGAGCTGGAAATCAACGGAGGCGTAAAGAATCTGTTCGACAGTTTCCAGAAAGATATGGATTACGGGCAAATGAAAGATGCTGCCTACGTTTACGGGCCAACTTTCCCGAGAATGTTTTTCGCAGGCGTAAAGGTTTCTTTCTAATTTAAAGTACGCAAAAGCAAAAGTCATCAACGAAGACAATATCCGCGTCGTGATTGACCGGTCGGCAGGCGAAAATGTCGGGCAGGTAAACCACGGATGGCCTCCGGGCGTACATAACGCCTTGCTTGTTATCACCGCCGCCGATGGCACGACGGAAGTGTATCGACAAATGACCACCCGCCTGCACAATGACATTCGCATGCCCGCAGGTTCGCATGGCAAACAGTTCATCATCAAGGCATCGTTCCTCAAGTACATCAACGATGAGCCGCGTTTCGGCAACGAGCCGACGTTTTCCATGCTGCTCACGACCGAAGATCTCGCCGCTGCCCTCGACCGTCAGCATCACGAAGAATTTGAAGCGCAAGTGCAAGAAGTAGAACGCCAGCGTCAGGAAGTCGAACGTCTGTAGGCCGAACTAAACGGGAAGAAGTAGTTGGCTTCGTAACGTACAAAGAGCCGTTTTTGATGTGGCGAACATCGGGAACGGTTTTTTCGTTATGGTTGATTCCATAGAGAGTGCTTTCGTTGACTGACTTGCGCGGATTAAAATCGCCTGTTAGAATTTTACTTAATTCTATGGAAACAATACCTTTTGTTCTCATGCTCTCTGTTGAATTTACTTTATTGGTACTCATGATTTTAATTATTAAGTGATTATTTTATTTCTGTCCCGAATAATTCGTTGAACGTCCTTACCACGTCTTCACGCCTGTAATAATCCCAGTAAAGCGACGAGGGATGATATGGCTCAATATGTCCGATTTGATAGCCCATATCGCTTTTTGTCAGGCGTTTGTTCTCCCGTATCCTTTTCAGTGTGCCGGGAAACAGTCTGTCGAAATTTTTCTTTTGTACTGCTGTCTTCATATCTGTCTGTTTTATTTTTGGGAGCGGGATTTCCTCGCTCTCTTGTTTGTGCTTTTATTTACTTATTAATTAATCATTTATACTGTCCGAAACTGGTAATTATACCCGTTCCTGACTTTTTCGAATAAATACCTGAACAGTGCAATTGCCTGCAAATCAGTTCAAGTTGTTTTTCGGTACACGCAACCATTAAGGCTGTACTGTCGTAAGGACAAATTCTCACGCTGTAACTTCTTGAAAGAAAAGCGCAATTTGCTTTTGCCAATTCAATTCTTTGACTGTAATTCATTACTTTGATTATTAATCATTTAACTGTTGATTATTCATCATCGTTTTTTAATCGTGAAAGTATATAATCAATCTCATCGTCAGTGATTTTAAGCCCTAAAATGCGTTTTCTCACGATTACGTTTTTCCGGCCTAATTCCTGAACTGCCCGGTCATACAACTGCCTGTTGCCGGTTTCTCCATACGCGCAAAGCATCGTATCGCAAATCTCTGCAATCCTGTGCGTATATTCATTTACTTTATTGTCACAGAGTTGCTTCCTGTGTTCAACGCGGTTCATAATCCGCGTATCCAGCTCTATCGGAAAATCATTGTTGATGTTTTCCGACATTTTTTCCAAGTCGCCTCCGAAACATTCGGCAAAATAACCGCCCATTTCTATCAACTTTTCAATCGCCCTAATTTCGGCGTCTTTACTGTAAACTTTTGTGTTCATGCGCCTTATAATTATTTAACTGTTAATAAATTCTTTATTTCCTGTTCTTTGGACTTTGAAAAAATCCAGCCTGCCTTTTTTGTTCCCCCGTGCGTCAGTTTCGGATTGAACCGTCCGCCCAACGCTTTTAATTCGTCTTTAACCGGACGTGTATCGCCGAATACTGCCAACGCCTTTTCCGAATAATCCACTATCACAAAATCGCCTGTAACGGCTTCTTTTGCCCTGTCCGCTTCCGCCCGAACCTTCACGCATATATTGCTTTCTTCGCCTGCTGTAAGGGCATAGCGTTCAATGAACTGTTCACGGCTTCCGGTTAATCTCTCCTTTTGGATTGTCCAGCCGTGATATTTGCTTTCACCCGGATAGTAACCCGCGCCCATCGAATACTTTTCCCG
>JAITCT010000032.1 GCA_031282925.1 Dysgonamonadaceae bacterium
TTCCTGTTCGGTTTTTTTGATTTGCGCGGCCAAAGCAGCTTTCTTTTCTTTTTCCACCCGTTCGCGCCGTTTTTCCGCTCTGGTTTTCGGTTTCGGGCGGGTCGATTGATTGATGGAATTGAGGTCAATTTTACCTGTAACCTTAATTTCCGGCCCCTGATGTTGCTTATTCAAACGGAAAACCGACTGTTCGCCCGGCGACATCAACGGCTCTTCTTTAGCGTTTGTATCTTCTTCCGCTGTTATATTATCGCTTATGTCATCATCTGTGTTATCTCTGCCGCCTTCTTTTATATCTTCTTCAATATCCTTTGTTTTTCCTGCCTCTTTCGCCATCTCATTTTTACCTTCGGCATACGCAGGTAAAACTTCTTCTTTTTCGGGAACAATTACTGTTTTTTTCCGCGCATCTTTCTTAATTTCTTCTATCCGGGGAACAACTGTTTTTTCTTTCGGTTTATGTTTTTTTCCGATGGTGTTCAAATCAATTTTGCCTACGGTAACAACTTTAGGCCGGATATCTTCGGAAATTTCGATTTTGATTTCTTCTGCTTGTTGGGGTGCATAACCTTCTACCGCTACCGTTTCTTTCTTTTCTTTTTGGTGGCGTTCATGGCTTATTTTTTCCGACTCAAGTTTGATGATTTTATCCTTGTCAAACTCACTGACAAGTAATTTATATTCTTCATCACTGATTTTCGTATTGGGGTTTTCCTCCGTCGGAAAACCCTTCTTTTGCAGAAATTCCACAACCGTGGATAATCCTACATTTAAATTTCTTGTTACCCTATTTAACCTGATAGACATATATTGATTTTTGTAACCTTATTCTTCTTCAAATTCGGCTTTCAGGATACTCAGCACTTCATCTACCGTATCTTCTTCCAAATCCGCTTTTTCTATAATATCATTGCGATTCATTGCAAGCACATTCTTGGCGGTATAACAGCCGATATTTTTCAATGCATCAATTACCCACATTTCGATTTCATCGGCAAATTCGTCCAAATAAATATCTTCGCCGTCAATATCCACATCACGGAATACGTCAATGACATATTCCGTCAACATACTTGCCAATTTAATGTTCATCCCGCCTTTTCCGATGGCCAGCGAAACTTCTTCGGGACGCAGATATACCTCAGCCTTTTTGTCGGCTTCGTGAATTTTGATGGAGGATACTTTTGCCGGACTTAAGGCTCTCTGAATGAATAAAGCCGTATTTGCCGTGTAGTTTACAACGTCGATGTTTTCGTTACACAATTCACGGACAATCCCGTGTATGCGCGCACCCTTCATTCCCACGCAAGCGCCGACCGGATCAATGCGGTCGTCATAAGATTCGACAGCTACTTTGGCTCTTTCGCCGGGAATGCGTGCAATCCTTTTGATGGTAATCAATCCGTCGTGGATTTCCGGCACTTCCAATTCAAATAACCTCTGCATGAATAAATTAGACGTACGGGAAAGGATGATTTTCGGATTGTTGTTCTGATTCTCAACTTTTACGACAACAGCGCGGCGGGTTTCGTTTTTGCGGAAGAAGTCGCCCGGAATCTGTTCGCTTTTCGGAAGAATCAACTCATTCTCTTCGTCATCTAAGAACAGGATTTCTTTTTTCCATATCTGGTAAACTTCTGCAGAAATGATTTGTCCTACCATGTCCTTATATTTATTGTAAATGCTATCCTTCTGCAATTCAAGTATCTTTGACGCCAATGCCTGACGAAGATTCAAAACAGCTCTCCGGCCGAACCCGGCAAAATCTACTTCGTCGGTGATTGCTTCGCCGACTTCATAATCGGGATCAATCTTTTGCGCTTCCGACAACGCGATTTGCAAATTAGGTTCCTTCAATTCATCATCCGGCACTACTTCCCTGTTCCGCCATATTTCAAAATCGCCTTTGTCGGGATTGATAATAATATCGTAATTTTCATCCGAACCGAACATTTTATTGATTACATTGCGGAATGCTTCTTCGAGAATACTGATTAATGTCGTTCTGTCGATATTCTTATTTTCTTTGAATTCGGCAAAAGTATCAATCATGTTCACTTCTTTTTTATTTGCCATAAGTATTTACTTGAATCGTATTAAATATTTCGTGTGTTTAACTTCACCGTAAGCAAAAGTCAAGTCTTCTTTGACCGTGGTTTTTCGCTTTGCGCCTTCCGGTTTTACCTGTTTTTCCACCCTAAGCACAAAAGTTTCCGTATCGGCGGATTTCAGGATTCCGGTATGTGTGACGCCTGTTTTCGTAAGAACTTCTACCTCGTTTCCTACATTTTTCAAGTATTGGCGCAGTATTTTGAACGGCTGTCCGATTCCTGCCGAACGAACTTCCAATTCATAATCCTCTATATCCTTATTCAGTTTGGCTTCGATAAATTTACCGACTGCAACGCAATCATCAATTGAAACAGACTCGTCGCTGTCAATTTCGACAATAATCATATTATCCGGTTGTACCTGAATATCAACCGGATAATTATCGGAATTTATTAAAAATTCATCCACTATTCTCTTTACGGTTTCTTTTTTTATCATAAAAAAACAAATATAAAAGGGGAGCTTTCCTGCCCCCCTCCTCCAAATTTGCCACAAAGGTAATATTTTATTTGGCGACTGCCAAATATTTATGTAAATTTTTCCGGTTATTCTCAAGACGAATGGCAAAACGGCAAATTCCCGCAATTTCTTATATGCCTGAAAATAACAGCATCCGAAAAAATAATTAGCTATTTTTATCTGTTTGCGTATTATATGAAAATTTTCATGTAAATTTGCAAAAATAATTTGACGGGATTGAAATCAACAACTTTCATATTGGCAGATAATCAGGCTATCAGTAAAGCGGGAATCCGTTATATACTGAAAGAAATCGGCTTCGACAATAAACAGTGCGAAGTCCGGAACAAAAATGAGTTGATTCTAACTTTGTCCGAAAACGAAGACGCAACGGTCGTACTGGATTATACGAATTTGGATTTCAACAATATTGATGAATTATTGATTGTCTCAAGCCGCTTTCCGAAAGCAAGCTGGGTGCTTTTTTCCGACGAATTGAGCCGCCCTTTTCTAAAAAGAATTTATTTGGAAAAGGCGTTTAGTATGCTATTGAAAAATTCAACTTCGGATGAAATCAAACAATCCCTTATCCTGTCGCACCAAAAGAACCGGTACATTTGCCAACGGCTCATGCAATTTATTTCCCTTTCAAAAGAGGCAAAAGAGACGGAAAAAATGACGCTAACCCATACCGAACAGGAGATTCTGAAATCAATTGCCTTAGGCAAATCGGTCAAGGAAATTGCCGAAGAACGGTTTTCAAGCGCACATACAATTATGACGCACAAGAAAAATATCTTCCGGAAACTGGAAGTGAACAACATACACGAAGCGACAAAATATGCCCTGCGCTCGGGATTGATAGATACTATGGAATATTATATTTAACTCAAGTTGCTATTAATATTTTTCCAATTTAAATACTAAATAAAAGGTCATTCCATTATTATTATGTATCAAAAGCATAAAAACAAACAGAATGACCATAGTTAGAAAAAC
>JAITCT010000051.1 GCA_031282925.1 Dysgonamonadaceae bacterium
AGAATTTTTCCCGACCCTTCCTTAACGTAAACGCGGGCGATGGCCGCTTTACGTCTTCCTAATGCATTTACTACTTCCATTTTAATTATTTAAGAGAATTAATATCAATTGTTTTGGGCTGCTGGGCTTCGTGTTTGTGCGCTTCCCCGTCATATACATACATGTTTGACAGCAATTTGTCGCCAAGTTTACTTTTGGGGAGCATCCCTTTTACCACTTTCCGAAACAGACGGTCGCTGCCTTTTTTCTGCAAATCGGACGGCGTATGCTCCTTTTGTCCGCCCGGATACCCGGTATAAGAAAGATAAATGCGGTCAGTCCATTTTTTCCCCGTTAATACCACTTTTTCGGCATTAACGATAATTACATTATCTCCGCAATCTACGTGAGGAGTAAAGTTCGGTTTATACTTTCCACGCAGAAGTTTCGCTACTTTCGAAGCCAAACGCCCCAAATGCTGCCCATTGGCGTTTACTACAACCCATTCCTTATTTACGGTCGCCTTATTGGCGGAAATGGTCTTATAACTTAAAGTATCCACTTTTTAAAATTTTGTTTGTTAATAAACTAATTGTTTGATATATTTCCCTTTTCGACAATCGGAATCTTGGAATAAAAAGGTAAAAATCAAATACTTACATCTTTTGAATAATAATCGGGCTGCAAAGTTACACAATTTTCTTTAAATTGACAAAAAAGCCGCCTCAAAATTCTGAGGCGGCTTTTTCAATGCAATTTTGTAATTGCTTACTCAGCCGGAGTTTCAGCCGGAGCAGCTTCGGGAGTTTCAGCCGGCATTTCTTCTGCGGGTGCAGGAGCAGGAGCCGGAGCTACAGCTTCTTCGGTTTGTACCGGTTCGGGAGCAGTTTCCTGATGTGCTTTTTGTTGGCAAGCACTCAATGCAACGACAGTGGCCATTGCGAAAAATAATACTAACTTTTTCATTTCCTTAAATAATTAAAACGAATTATAAAACTTTTACCGGTTTTCTTTTTGAAAACCGCGGCAAATATAAGCATATTATTTAATATGTCATGTAACCTATTGCATTTTTTTCAAAAAAAAGTTGTTTTTATATATATAAATATCGTTTTATGCTCCTTTTGGGGGTCTTTTTAAATTCGTCGGTCAATTGAATTTCTGCAATTTTTTCGTACGAGGCTACCATTTCATTTAAAGTTTTCACATTGGTATCCATTATTTTACATAGGTCATCCGAAGATACGCCGTTTTGTTTGGCCGTTTCATAATCGGGATAAACCATGGCAATCAGTTTTCCGTTCCGGCCAACTACCAAACTGTCATTTATATAAGGCAGGTTATTTAATTTGGCTTCAATTTCTTCAGGATAAATATTTTGTCCGGTAGCGCTCAACATCATATCTTTTAAACGGCCGCGTATGAAAACGTTATTGTTTTTGTCAATCGTTCCCAAATCTCCGGTTTTCAACCATCCGTCGTCCGTGAATACTTCTTTGGTGGCCTGTTCATTATTATAATAGCCGAGCATGACGTTTTGGCCTTTGACCTGAATTTCGCCGACGATATTGTACGGATCGGGGGAGTCAACCCGGATTTCCATGTTCGGCAATATTTTTCCGCAGGATAAAGGTATGTACTTAGGATACAGGGAAAAACTAATTAACGGAGAACATTCGGTCATCCCGTAACCTACGGAAATCGGGAACTTGATTTTCAGCAAAAATTCTTCTACTTCGGCGTTCAAAGGAGCGCCCCCGATGATAACTTGAATGAATTGCCCGCCAAATGCCTTAACTAATTTTTTCCGGATAACCGAATACAATAATTGATTCAGCAAAGGAATTTTAAGCGCAAGGGCAAAACTTTTCCTGCCGGTAACCGGAACAATCATTCGTTTGTAGATTTTTTCCAGAATAAGCGGCACGGCTATAATCAAAGCGGGTTTATATTCGCTGAAAGCGCTCAACACAATATTGGGCGACGGCGTTTTTCCGAGCAGAATGACATGGCAGCCTTCTTTTATCGGGAATAAAAACTCAAAGCCGCAACCGTAAGCGTGCGCCAAAGGAAGCAGGGAAACCAGATTGTCCCCTTTTTTGACAGGCATTTCCTGATGCGCAAACGCTAAATTACCAACCAGATTGTTTCCCGTCAGCAATACGCCTTTGCTGAAACCGGTCGTGCCGGACGTATAATTCAGAATGACAAGATTTTCATTCGGGAACTCTTGATAATTAATGTCTTCCGCCGTAAAGCCGTTGGGATATTTTTCCGCAAATTTTTTATCCATGGAAGAATATAAATCTGCCGGTAAACTTTTATCCGAGAAAGGGAAAACGGCTTTCAGCGAAGTCATCTGTTTCTCATCCAAGGTCTTCCGCATGGAATCGGATACAAAAAGCAAGGTTGAACCGGAATGGTTGACAATGTTTTGAATGTCGGCAGGGCTAAAATCCTGCAATATCGGAACAATTACCGCGCCATAAGTAATGGACGCCATAAATATAACGCACCAGTAAGCATTGTTTTTCCCGATTAAAGCAATTTTTTCCCCTTGCCTGACATCGTATTCTTTGAATAACAGGTGGAGTTTGGCTATTTCCTTAGCCGTTTCGCCATAAGTGAACCGCACATCCGTACCGTAATTACTCAACGCAGGATAATCAAAATAACTGCGAAAACTTTTCGTATAAAGACCAATAAAATTCTGTGAATATTCCATCATAAAAATTAATATTTTTTGCAAATGTAAACATTTTATCGGATTGTTGTTGCTTTCGGCAAAAATATCTTACTTCAATCGGAACGCAAATTTCGCTAATTATCTTCAACCTCGCCGCGTTATTTAAACCTGTAACAATTATTTAGATGCGGTCATTTCCGTTAAAAAATCCGTTCTTTCATTTCATCATTCACAAATATTTGTATTTTATAAAAAACAACTACCTTTGCAAAAATAAAAACGATGAATACAGAAAGACTGAACCCGCTGAATGATTACCTGTTCATGAAATACATGGGTGAAAAAGGCGATGAAGAACAGTTGCTTGCCTTTTTGAATGCAGTGCTGCAAAAAACAGGCAGGAACGGAATCGTTTCGGTGGAAATCGAAGAAAACAAAACCTTTACGGCCGAAATTATCGGCGACAAAACCAGCATACTGGATTTACGGGCGACAACGGAAAAAGGAATAAAAGTGAATATCGAAGTCCAGCTTCGCAATGTGAGCCGCATGGACAGACGCAGCCTGTTTTACTGGAGCAGGGAATATGTCCGCGGCATTGAAGCGGGGGATGATTACCGGGAACTCCCGCCGGTCATTGCAGTCAATATCGTTGACTTTGACTTTATCCCCGTAGATGAAGTACATACCAGTTTTCATTTATGGGAAGATTCGCATAAGGATATCATGTTGACCGATGCATTGGAGATACACTTTATCAGTATGGCAAAATTCAGGCAATCAGGAAAAAATGATATAGTCCATAACCGTTTGTATCGGTGGCTGGCATTTTTTGACAAAGACACGGATGAAGAAACATTAAAAAAGATAATAGCAATGGACACAGCAATAGCAAAAGCACAGGAAAAAATCATGCGTGTTTCAAGCAGCAAAGAAGCGTTGCGGGCTTATCAGATGCGTGAAATGGCCTTGTGGACTATACCAGCGGCATCAATTATGCACGTGAAGAAGGCGAGCGAGAGGGCAAGCAGGAAGGTATAGCCATCGGCGAACAACGAGGCAAAGAAGAAACATATCATACCATTGTGCGCAATGCTGCCGATAAAGGCATTTCCGTAGAAAATATTTCAGAACTTACGGGTTTACC
>JAITCT010000076.1 GCA_031282925.1 Dysgonamonadaceae bacterium
GATTATCTGATTATCGGCTCAGTCACGGAATTCGGAAGGAAAAATGAAGGTGATGCAACGGTGTTTTCACGTAGCAAAACCCAAATTGTACAAGCAGGAGTAAGTATTCGTTTGGTTGATGTTTCTACCGGGCAAATCATTTATTCGGAAGAAGCAAAGGGAGAAGCGGAAACTACTAATAAAACCTCGTTCGGATTAGGCAAAACGACCGATTACGACGCCACCTTGAGCGACAAAGCAATTTCAGCCGCTATCTCAAAATTAGTGGAAAATATAATCAATAACTGTATGGACAGACCTTGGCGATCATATTTCCTTTCGTATGACTCCGATGCAATAATTATAGCAGGCGGCAAAAGTCAGGGAATAAAAACGGGCGATACTTACAAAGTGGTTGAAAAAGGCAAGTCTGTGAAAAATCCGCAAACAGGAATGATGATGGAATTGCCCGGAAAAACGGCAGGAAAAATCAGAATTGATTTAAGCACCGGCGATAATTCACAAAATGAGTATTCAATAGTTTCTTTTGTTGAAGGAAATATTGACGGCAAGAATTTGTCTAACTATTTTATTGAGGAGATTAAAAAATGAAAAAGTTAATCTGCTTGTTAGCAACGGTTTTATTCATATTAACTAGTTGTAAAGTTGGCGAAGGATCTCTTTCCACTTCAAGAGGACAGGAGAATGAATCATTTCTTGAATTTGTGGGAACGGCCTCTAATTATCGTGGGGGCGTTGACGTCAATATTGACAGCAAAACTACATTCAAGGCTAAAGTCCACAACGAAAGCGATGGGAATGCCATAACTCCGAAAGCCGACAGGTTTAAAGGCGAAGTTTACGCTATATCTACCGGAACTCACACAGTAACTGTTTCGTACAATGGTACAACTATTTACAGGAAACAGATTTTTGTATCTGCACAAGAAACTAAAAAAATTATATTGCAATGAAGCGGAAATTTTTGTTTGTCGGGTTGATTGCGATTTTATATTTAACATCCTGTGCTCCCAAAACTTTGTATTCTTGGAGTAATTATGATGATGCGAGTTATAAATACCTCAAGAACAGCGATGAAAAATCAATGGAACAACTGATAAAAACTTACCGGCAACTCATTAACGAACAAACAGGAACGCGTAAGGCAGTTCCTCCAGGTGTTTATGCCGATTACGGATTTATTCTCTTGCAGGCAGAAAGAATAGAAGAAGGTAAAGCGATGTTAGAAAAGGAAATATTGCTATATCCAGAATCTAAAATTTTTATTGACAGAATTTTACAAATGTTTGAAAAATGAAAAAGACATTATTTTTGTTGGGACTTGTTGGAGTTATTCTGTTTTCCGGATGTTCCACAGCAAAATTATTGCCCAAATCGGAAGCATATAAAAGTTTCTATGCCGAAAAGCCTGTCGCGATTCTGATTATGCCGCCTATCAACAGAACAACTAACGTAGAGGCTAAAGAGTTTTTCCATACAACGTTGAATATACCGTTGAGTAATGCAGGTTATTACGTCATTCCGCCATTTTTGTCAATGGAAATTTTGAAAAGAGAAAGTGCGTATGACGCCGAACTGTTTTTAGATGCACCTCTTGCCAAATTCGGCGAAGTGTTTGGCGCCGATTTAGCATTGTTTACCGTAATTAACAAGTGGGAAAAAGCATCTGTTGTTGCTACTATTACGGTTGAAGTTGAGTATATTATCAAATCAATGCGTACAAATGAAATAGTTTATCAGCGCAGGGGTAGAATAACCGTTAATGCTAATACTTATTATGGGCAAAGTGGATTGGCTGCTTTAGCCGGAATGGTTGCATCTGCAATTCAAACTGCTGTTACAGATCATGCAATCGTTGGTGCAGCCTGCAATAATATTACACTTCAGGATTTGCCTGCAGGACCATACAGTCCTCTCAACGGGAAAGATGGAAGCCAACTTGCAGGTAAAAAAACTTTTACAGTTGAAGTAAATGGTAGCGCTAAACAAGTTGCAAAAGAAACGGCGAAGTGGTATTCACGATATACTGGAAGCAGATAAATCTAAGATAATACAATAATAATAAAAATGAATATCCGTGATTTTTTCACAGATATTCATTTTTTATTGTAACTTTGTGTCGGACATTAAAATATAAATTATTTAGTTATATTACTGATATTTAAAATCAAAGAACTTTCTGTCGTTTTACGAAAAAACTGTGTTTGACATGTTTCCGAATATCAAAAGGCTAAATTATCAACATCTGTTAATCATTCCAAAAAGATATTGATTGTGCGACAGCTCGATATGAACAAAAAAATTGATAATGGATAATTGAGAATAATTGCCGGTTATGGCAGGTACGAATTTACTGTTTCTCTCATACCATAATCAAATACATATTATATTATGAAACTCCTGCATACTTCAGACTGGCATTTGGGCAGAACGCTCTACTCGAAAAAAGAACGGCAGAACGAACACGCTGCCTTTTTGACCTGGCTGTTGCAAACGATAAAAGAAAACGCGGTCAATTTATTGCTCATTGCAGGCGACATTTTCGATACGCCTTCTCCAAGCAGTGCCTCACAGAAAACGTATTACGACTTCTTGCTCAAAGTGCGAAATTCCGGCTGCAAAAACGTGATTGTTATCGGGGGCAATCATGATTCGCCGAGCTTTCTGAATGCTCCGAAAGAAATTTTGGCGGCTATGAATATAACGGTTGTCGGTAATGCAAGTGAAAATATTGAAGAAGAGGTAATTTCAATAAAAAATGAAAACGGCGAAACCCTTGCAATCGTTTGTGCAGTGCCTTTCCTGCGGGAACGGGATATTAGCCGCTACATCGAAAACGAAACCTGTGCAGACCGCTCGCAACGAATTGCCGGAAATATAAAAAGTCATTATGCCGCCGTGGCCGGAATTGCGGAAAAGCGGAGACAGGAATCAGGCAAAAATATTCCCCTGATTGCCACGGGGCATTTGTCGGTTGCAGGCGGGAAAACAGCCGGCGACGATGGTGTGCGTGAAACCTGTATCGGCAATATTGAGTGTATCGGCAGCGAAATCTTTCCGGAAACATTTGATTATGTGGCGCTTGGGCATTATCATATTCCTTCCGTAATCAGAGAAAACATTCGTTACTGCGGCTCGCCGATTCCAATGGGCTTTGGAGAAGCAGAGCAACTAAAAAGCGTTTATCTGGTTGATTTCGGCGAAAAGAAGCCTGAAATTACAACAATTGAAATTCCGGTTTTTCAGAAATTGAAATCCATACGCGGTGATAAAACCTGTATGGAAGAACATTTATCGAAATTGAAAAAACAGGATATTCCCGTTTGGCTTGAAGTGATTTACGAAGGGAACGATGTTTTCCCCGATTTCACAGCCTGGGCTGCCGAACAAACCGCTAATACACAAATCGAAATTCTGAAACTTCAAAATCGTCAATATCTTACCGAAGTCCTTACATCCGGCGATAGCCTGCAATTGCTCGACGAACTTGACATATTTGATGTTTTTGATAAACTTCTTGATAAAAATACTGTTTCCGGCGGGCAACAAGTAACATATAAGGAGCTATATAACGAGATTGTTATGAAGATTCAAATGCCTGAACCTGACATTTTGGCGTTAAAAGAATCGAACGGGGGACTAAAAGAGTCAAACGAGAGGCTAAAAGAGTCAAACGAGAGGCTAAAAGAATCAAACGAGGGACTAAAAGAGTCAAACGAGAGGCTAAAAGAATCGAACGAGGGATTAAAAGAGTCAAACGAGAGGCTAAAAGAATCGAACGAGGGGCTAAAAGAATCAGACGAAATGTTTTTAGTTACAAATCACCTGTCTATTCGTAACTCGTAACTTACAAACAATATGAGAATATTGCAACTTAAATTCAAAAATATAAACTCGCTATCGGGCGAATGGCAAATTGATTTCACGCAACCCCAATTTACCGCTAACGGCATTTTTGCCATAACCGGAAAAACCGGTGCGGGCAAAAGTTCAATTCTTGACGCCATATCGCTGGCATTGTTCGGCAAAACGCCGAGGGTGGAAATCACAGGGCAAAACAATGATGTAATGACACGCGGAACGAGTGATTGCTATTCCGAAATCGTGTTTGAAGTAAATGGGAAAAAATGGAAATCGTCGTGGAAACAGGAAAGAACGCGGACGGGAAACCTCAAGCCGGTCAACCGTCAAATTGCCGATGCGGCAGATAAAATCATAGCCGACCAGGTACGGGTATGCGACGGCAAAATTATTGAAATACTCGGCCTTACCTTTGAACAGTTTACCAAGGTGGTCATGCTGGCTCAGGGCAGTTTCGCAGCTTTTTTGCAGGCAGATAAAAACGACAAAGGCGAACTGCTGGAACAAATTACAGGAACGGAAATTTACGGAGAAATATCCAAAAAAGTGTATGAACGAAATAAAACGGAAAAAGAGAAATTAGACAAAATTCTCATGGAACTTGGCGCAATCAAAGTGCTTTCGGATGAAGAAACAACTGTTTTGCGACATGAAATTACGGAATTGGAAAAACAAAAAACAATCATTGACGGCGAATTGCAAAAAATAGAAACGGCGAAAAAATGGCTTGCCGATTTGGAAAATCTGCAAAGGCAAATTACAGCGGAAAAATCAAAAATATCCGGATTACAACAAAAAGTCGAATCGGCGCAAACCGCATTTGAGCAATCGGAAGAAACTTTGAAAAAAGTGAAAAATGAAAAAGCCGGAATTGAAAAAATTTTGGTCAAAGTCAGGGAATTGGATACTCAAATTACCGAAAAAACCAAACTGCTGAATCCTGTTGAACAGTCAATCAAAGAACTGTCCGGCAAAAACGCTGAATTATCCCAACTGCTTGAAAAACAGAGTAACAATTTGGAAAAATCGCAAAAAGCGCTGGAAGACCGGAAAAAATGGGCTGCGGAAAACGAAAAATACAAGTCGCTGACAGGGCAGTATGCGGCAATTGAAAATCAAAATTCACAAGTGTTGACTTTGCATAAGGATTTGCGCAATAAACGGCAGGAACTTGAAACCGCAAAAAAAGAACTGTCCGGCAAAATTGCAGCATTACAAAAAGCGCAAACCGATTTTACCGAAAAAGAAACCGCATTAAATGCGAAGACCCTGGAACTTGAAACCAAAAAAACGGAATTTGAAAATATGCTTGCCGGTAAAGAATTGGCTTATTATCAGCAGGAAAAAGAAAATATCACAGATTTTGCAAGGCAAATTAAGCATTTGATTGAACTTGAAAACGAAATCTCCAAAAACCGGCAGGAAACCGGCAAATACACCGAAACGATTGCTGCTTGCGAACAAACGGAAAAAGAACTGTCAAAAAAGATTTCGGACAATAAAACTGTTGCCGAAAATCTTGAAAATCAAATCAATCTGCTTGACGAGAATATAAATTTTACCAAAACGATTCAAAGTTTGGAGGAACACCGCAGGACGCTGGCAGACGGAACTCCCTGCCCGCTATGCGGCGCGCTGGAACATCCCTACGCAATCGGCAACATCCCTCAATCAGGTGGGAAAGAAGCGGAGTTGAAAAATTTGAAACAGCAATTCCAAACAGTTTCAACAACTGTCCGGCAGGATGAAAAAACGCTTGCAAAATTAATTTCCGACAAGGACAATGCATTGAAAAACAAGGAGAAAGAAGAACAATCCCTGTCGGAAAACAAAGAAAAGCGAATGGCGGTTTTGGATCAGATTACGGCTTTACAGGAGGGCATTTCAAATTGCCACAGCCGCCATTGTGAACTGCAAAGCGAAGCAATCAGTGATATGGCTCTGCTCGAAGAAATCCACGCTCAAAAACGGCAGGAATACAAACAAATTTCCGGCCTGCTGTCAAAAGCAACCGAATGTGAAAATTCAATCAGGGAAATTCAAAACGAAGAACTTCCGGCACTTCAAAAAGCCAAAGAATCGGCGGAAAAAGCAAAAAATGACGCCGAAACGGCTCAAAAATTAGCGGAACAGCAGGCGCAAACAAAGCAAACGCTCATGGAAGAAGCCGAAAAAATACATAAGAAAAAAAATGCCGAACTGTTAAAAATACTGAGTGAATACGGTGCGGAAAATATCAATACTTTGAAAAAATATCTGGATGACTGGAACACAAATCAAAGTGCAATGAATGAACTGGCGGAACAAATCGGTAACTTGAAAACCGAACTTGCTTTGACAAACTCAAACAGGGAGAACAGCAACAAACAATTGGAAACCAAAATCGCCGAAAAACACAGCATAGAAGCCGATAAACAAAAATTGTCCGCAGAACGGTTCGGGATTTTCGGCGACAGACAGGTGGCCAACGAAGAATACCGCTTAAAAAATTTGCTGGAAAACGCCGAAACAGCCCAAAGAACCGCCGAAACAGCCCGAACGGATGCAAATACGGAACTTGCAAAAAATCAAGCAATTATTGCCGAAAAAGAAAAAGAATCGGCGGAAAAACAGAGACAAAAAATCACCGGCAAATCGCTTGAAGAATTACAAGCCGAATTGGACGGGAAAAAGCCGCAAAGCGACCTGATTTCCCAACAAATCGGAGCAATCCGCCAAACGCTGGCTACGAATGACGAAAACTTAAAAAACAGCGGCAAAAAACTGAAAAACAAAGAATTTCAGCAACAAATCAGCAACAATTGGGGAGGACTTAACGAACTTATCGGTTCGGCGGACGGCAAAAAATACCGCAACTTTGCACAGGCTTTAACCTTTGAACATTTAATCGGGCTGGCAAACCGGCAGTTGCAAAAAATGAGCGAACGTTACCTTTTGAAACGGGCCGGCGACGCCGCAAACCCGTTTGAACTGTCCGTAATTGACAAATTTCAAAAGTGTGAAGAACGCACTGCGCAAAATCTTTCGGGCGGCGAAAAATTTATAGCCTCGCTTGCATTAGCGTTAGGTTTGGCAAATATGGCAGGCAAAAACATGAAAATTGATACAATGTTCATTGACGAAGGCTTCGGAACGCTTGATCCGGATTATCTTGATACGGCGCTTTCTGCGCTTTCAAACCTGCAAAATGAAGGGAAACTGATAGGCGTAATTTCTCATTTAACGGAATTGAAAGAACGCATTGCAACGCACATTGAAGTTACTCCCGTTGGCAACGGACATTCAAAAATAACGAGTGGATAAGTTAACGAGACTTGGCAATTTGTAATGCTGCAAATTAACGAAAAGGAATTTTTACTTGTCAACTCGTCTACTTGTTAACTCATAACTCTTACAAATACTTCCGCCAGTAATAATGATTCGGCTCCAGCTCGCCGAACCCTTCGCTACGATACAGTTTTTGAGCATTGACATTATCCTCGCGCACTTCGAGCGTAATCCGGCAGCAACCCCGTTTTTCGGCTTCCGCGGTAATCGCCTGCATCAGTTTCCGTCCCACTCCTTTCCCCCGGTATTCTTTCAACACAATGATGTCGTGAATGTTAATCATCGGGCGAATCGCAAAAGTTGCAAAATTCTCAAAAGCAGTCAATAAACCGACGAAAACCCCATCCGTTTCCGCAAGAATAACAACCGATTTCGGATGTTTTTCCAATCCTTCGACCAAACGGACTTGTTCGTTTTCATCCAGCCGTTTACCGCCGCCCATTGCATCCGTGATGTAAGCATTCGTCAACCTTGCAATCGCCTTTCTGTGAGCCGTATTTGCATAATCGCAAATAACTAATTGTATGTTCATATCGTTTTTTGTAACTAAGGC
>JAITCT010000090.1 GCA_031282925.1 Dysgonamonadaceae bacterium
CACCCGGGACAAGAGTTGGAAACAGCCTTCCTTGCTGCCGGCAAATGGACGATGAACAGCAACTTCCGGATGATTCCCGGCTATCACGGAAACATCGAACGTCTTTTTTGAAAAATCACTACCGATAAATAATTTTTTCCCATGCCTTTCTTCTTTAATTTTCAGACTGGATTTAACCGAAAGCTGATCGCTACTATAGCCTTAAACAGGCTTCACTGCCCGAGATTCTATTCAGTATCCTTCGGCTTGACTGACAGAGGACTGATTCACCCGACAGACTTAAAAGTTTTATATCTCAATTGGTTTACCTCTGTCAGCCGGTTAAATCCAGGCTTTTTTACAACAAAAGTAATAAATTTAACCTCAGAGTCTTTTTCTCTGCAAACTTAAGGTATTTCAAATTGTCGGCCTGTTCATTGGCTCCGCCGAACGCTGTTTCCCGCGCAGGCAGGAATCTTATGAAGATTCGCACATTTTACATGTAGGAATTCCCGCCTGCGCGGGAATGACGGGCTTCACAACATTGGGATTCCCACCTGCGCGGGAAACAACGTTCGGCGGAGCCAATGCGGGTTTCACAACAAACTTATCGAAATTTTGTTTATTTTTGCATCCGTTATAAACAGAGATACAATTGAAATATTATGGCCGAACATAACCAATTGGGACAAGACGGCGAATCCGCTGCCGTTGCCTACTTGAAAGAAAAGGGGTATGAAATTTTACATACCAACTGGCGGAAAGGTTACTGCGAATTGGACATTGTTGCGAAAACGGAAGACGAACTGGTGATTGTTGAAGTCAAAACCCGTTCCGCAGGAAGCATGACCAATCCGGAAGATGCGGTTACAAACTCGAAAATCAGGAATATTATTTCTGCTGCCGACGTTTACATTCAGTCTTTCGATATTGATTTGCCTGCAAGATTCGACATTATTTCCGTCATCGGGAATAGTCCGCTTTTTGAAATCGACCATATCGAAGATGCTTTTTACCCTCCGGTCAATATCCGGCGCCGGTAAAACGCGGGGCGCAACCCTGTAAAAAACGCATAAAACCGCGCAATGCAAAAAGATAACAGGTATTTTACAGTTATCTATTTACAAAACAGTAAAAAAATGTTGCAAATAGATATAAATTAATCAGATAAATTTTATAACTTTGTCGCAAATTTGAAAAGCGTGGAATTGGAGCCTGTCATCAAACGGAAAAACAGGCGGGGAAAACGCAAAACTGATTGCAAAACAAATTGAATTTAAGATATTTGTGTAATTTAAACCTATTGAAACTTTTAAAACGATAAAAAATGACAAAGAAAACAATTTTTTTATGGGGGCTGTTCTTAATGTTTTTTGGTATAGCCAACATCAACGCTCAGGTTCGTATCGGAGGAGAAAGTCTTCCGGATTCTGTGGCTGTCTTGGATTTGAATCGCAGTGATAATGAGGCGGTTGAGGCTACAGGAGGACTCCTGCTCCCGCGAGTTCGTCTGAAATCTTATACGGATAGCACTGTGTTCGGCCAACGCCCTGCACGGGGCCTTATGGTTTATAATGTGAACGGGACGGACTTTGACCGGCCTGTCAAAGGAGCTTATTATTACGACGGTACTAAATGGGTATCTGTTTCTCTGAACAACGAGGTTGAGTTTGCTATAACAAGTAATCTCAAACGAATATGGCTTGGAAGAAACGGCGAATTGATGCACAAGATGGAAGCGACCGTAGTTCCTAACGTGTCTGTTGACTGGGCTGACGTTTCTTATAAATGGACTATTACCACAACAGACTATAAGCCTGTAACAGTAGACGTCTTTGATAGCGAAGGACCTGATCTCACTGTTGATATTGATATATTGGATAAGGTGTTGTCTCAGTCGGATCGCGATCAGATAGAACTTGCCAACTTCTATGCATCATACCTTGTGTCATTAACGGTAAAGTATCGCTGGAGCGAAAAGACGCAAGAGATCGCTACCTTGTCCATCGGCCCCGGCGCATGGGTTGGCGAAAGACGCTGGTTGAAAATTGCCAGTACAAACCTGGGCGTTGAAGAAGTCATCCCGATTGGAGAACAGTTAACTCTGGTTCACAATGAAGAAAGTCCGGAAACCGTAGGCTACTTATACCAGTGGGGCAGTGCGTTCCATCGGACGTCCCGAATAAAAGCACAATCACGGATACAGGAGGCATTGGTGGAATCGACCATCAATCCGGTCAACGGGCAGCCTCTGATAGCCGATCTAAATGTATTCATTAAAGCCGGGCAGTCGGGGGATTGGCGAACATGGTACCCTGAAGGATATTCAAACAATAATGTTCCGCTCGCCTGGAGATGGAATGTGAATGCCGGCAGCGGCGAAACGCCCGATCCTTGCCGCAAGGAATTAGGAGGCAAATGGCGGGTTCCGACTGTCAGTGACTGGGAAAATATTCCGGCGAACAACATTGTTACGATGATTTCTTCCAACCATCGAGGAATAACAATTTCGCCCTTGCAGGAAGAACCCGATAAAATAGCTGTGTTTTTGCCGGAAACCCAGCTATTCTCGCCGTCGGGCGATGTCAAATCCACATATCCGGAGCAGGGTAACATGTCGTTCGGATACTGGCTTGATGACCCCGGCAGTGAAGCTGCAAAAAGCGCTGCACTTTACAAGGATGGCGCCGCTACAGGGTTACCGACTGTGGTTGAGAAGGAACGGGCACATGGCTTTAACATCCGTTGCGTGGCCGACTAAATCCTTTTGTTTCACAACATAAATAAAAAACCGTAATGACCCCGTCCGGAAGAAGAAGAATCTCCGGACGGGGTCATTGGCTTATTCCGACTAACCGGACTAAATTTGCCGAACAAATAAAAAGACAGCTGGCTATGAATATCGAAGAACTTCATGAATATTGCCTCGCCATCAAAGGAGCAACCGCCTGTTTCCCTTTTGACGATGTTTCTTTGGTGATGAAAGTCATGGGAAAAATGTTTGCCTTGATCCCGCTGGATGATACCGTGTTGCAAATCACTTTGAAGTGCGACCCGGAACAGGCTGCCGAACTGCGGGAACGATATGCCTATGTGGAACCGGCCTGGCATTTCAACAAAAAATACTGGAATACCGTTTATCCGAATCGGGAAATGGCGGACGAAGAAGTGAAAAAATGGATTCGTCATTCGGTAGATGAAGTGATAAAAAAATTACCGAAACAGATGCAAACCGAATATTACAATTGCAACCCGTAGGGGCAGACCTACGTGTCTGCCCCTGCCCTCACCAACCCATCCGTGTCGCCCTCATATCCACCCATCCATGTCTGCCCTTATCCACCTGTCGCCCTCATCTACCCATCTGTGTCCGCCCCCCCCCCGCAAAAAATAAATAATAACCGCAATGCACAACCTCATTAAAATCAAAGCAACCGCTTCAACAAATCAATGGTTGAAAGAACAAAGCGAGAAACGGGCTTTGGCCGAAGGCACAACTGTTGCCGCCGGATTTCAGACAGCAGGAAAAGGACAGCGGGGAAACCGCTGGGAATCGGAAGAAGGGAAAAATATTACATGCAGCATGATTCTGTATCCCCGATTCCTGCCGGTCAAACGGCAATTTTTGCTTTCCGAAGCTGTCGCGGTGGGATTAAAAGACGCTGTGGAACAATATCTGCAGCCTGTTGAAATCAAATGGCCGAATGATATTTATTACCGGGACGGAAAACTCGCCGGCATATTGATAGAAAATGAATTGACGGGACAAACCCTTGACAAATCCATTATCGGTGTGGGATTGAACGTCAATCAGGAAAAATTTTCGGACGCCGCTCCGAAAGCCGTTTCCATCAAACAAATTACCGGGAGAGAAACAGACCTTGACGTTCTCCTGGAACAAATGGTAAATGCGATATGGTTTCGCTACAATACATTAAAAAACGGGAATCCCGAATTGATTGTGCAGGCTTACCATCATTCATTATACAGGAAATCGGGATTTCATTTTTTTGCGGACAAAAACGGTTTATTCAGCGCCCAAACAGAACGGGTTACCGATGACGGATTCCTGCATTTGACGACAGATGCGGGGGAAAAACGCTGTTATGCGTTCAAGGAAGTGAGCTATGAAATTACGAATTACGGCGGAAGCCGCCTCTGCGCGGGTGCATTGTAGGGGCGCACCCATGTGTGCGCCCTGAAATCATCGGGGCACGTTTTCGAAATTATTGGGGGCGCACACACGGGTGCGCCCTTACTGGTACAACAAATAAATAAAAATTTTTCGATTTTCGATTTTCAATTTGCAAAGTTTCTATAAATCAACGAATTATTTCCGGAAGCAAGCAAAATATTGCCGGCAGAAACCGAATTTCTGTCGGCAGAAATTAAAAAGTTGCCGGCAGAAAACCACTTTTTGCCGGCAGAAAATCAATTTTTGCCGGCAGAAAAGCAAAATTATATACTGTTATTTTTTTTTGAATAAAAAAAATATATGTTTACCTTTGCGTCGAACTCAAAACGCTCCCTTGTTGGCGCGAGGCAACAGATTGTCAATTATCAACGTTCATTGTACATTTTTAATTTTATTTATATAATCATGAAGAAAATAACATTTTTATTCATTACCTGTCTGTTTTTTACAGGCAATTTTTGTACTCAACAGCCGAAAGAACCGGATCGTGTGATAAAAACACAAGTTCCCGCCCGTCCGGAAGGACAAACCGATGTATTGCAACTGAAAGCCGATCCGCTGCCTGCAGTCCGCGTGGCTTTCATTGGCCTGGGGATGCGCGGCCCCGGCGCTGTGGAACGTATGACGCATATTGACGGCGTGGAAATCGTTGCTTTGTGCGACGTAGAACAAAAAAACACGGAAAAAGTTAACAAAATGCTTGAAGAACGCGGCTTTCCCAAAGCGCTGGAATTTTACGGGGATACGTCCGTTTGGCGCAAGGTAACGGCTTTGCCCAATGTGGATTTGATTTATGTCGCCACCAACTGGCAGTCCCATGTTACGATAGGCGTGCAGGCGATGAAAGACGGCAAACACGTTGCCATTGAAGTGCCTGCGGCCACCACTTTGGACGAAATCTGGGCTTTAATCAATACTTCGGAGCAGACCCGCAAGCATTGCATGCAACTCGAAAACTGCGTCTATGACTTCTTTGAACTGACAACCCTGAACATGGCGCAACAGGGACTGCTCGGTGAAATTATCCATGGGGAAGGCGCTTATATTCACGGCCTTCAACCTTTCTGGGACTCCTATTGGGACGATTGGCGCATGAAATTCAACAGGGAGCACCGGGGCGACGTATATCCTACCCACGGTCTCGGCCCTGTGTGCCAGGCAATGAATATTCATCGCGGCGACAAACTGAACTGTTTGGTTTCCGTTGATACGCGGGCGGCAGGCAATCCGGCTTTCCTGAAAGAAAAAAGAGGGGAAGAAGTGAAAAACTTCCGCAACGGCGACCATACCTGTACGCTTATCAGTACCGAAAAGGGTAAGTCTATCCTGATCGAACACAATGTAACTTCCCCGCGCCCCTACAGCCGCATGTATCAACTGACGGGAACAAAAGGTTTCGCAAACAAATATCCGGAGGAAGGATATGCTTTGGACAAAGGGGAAATCGACCCCGCCATTGCAGCGGATCATGAAAATCTCAATGCCCACAGTTTCGTTCCCGAAACCGTGAAAAAAGCGCTTATGGAGAGATACAAACATCCGATAGCCAAAGATGTGGAAGAAAAAGCGAAAACGGTAGGCGGACACGGCGGCATGGACTTTATCATGGATTACCGCTTGATTTACTGTCTGCAAAAAGGTTTGCCGCTGGACATGGACGTTTACGACCTGGCCGAATGGTGCAGCCTTATCCCGCTGACCGAAATTTCGCTGGATAATAACTCTGCCCCTGTGGAAATACCCGACTTCACTCGCGGCGGATGGGATAAACTGAAGGGATTGAAATTTGCGGAATGAGCAGCGGCCGATCATTATTTTCGCTTTCCTCCGGCGCTGTTTCAAAATAAAAAAATTCAGCAAAATGTCCGGACATTTTCCCACCTCTGTTAAAAAGGGTGTATTTTAATTTGAAATGCACCCTTGGGAAAGCGGGGATTGTGGAATATTGAGAAAATGATTGTAATTTTCCCCTATAAATTCTTTCAAAGAGCCTCAAGTTCATAGTGTCGCCTTATGAATGCGATTTTCCCCTGCGAGTTTGGCATATCTCTAATGAGGATACGCATTAACTCAAGTTTGTGTGCCTGTGCCTGCTGTCAGGCAAGTAACACCGGTCACTCTGTCAACGGGGTCGCTGTTCGATTGCCCGTACAGGCAGCCACCACAGAATTACCCGGCCTTTACGCTATGATTTTCGGAGAATCGGTTTTTTTTGCCCGTTCAATTTCCCTTTCGTGATATTTGATTTTATGTTCCACCCTTACGGGGTCATAAATATGTACAGGACAGGGATTGCAGTGCGTTTTTCCGTTCAAAACATGCCACATTACCACTAACATTTTTCTTCCGATGGCCACCGGTGCTTTTTTCCGCGATTT
>JAITCT010000098.1 GCA_031282925.1 Dysgonamonadaceae bacterium
GAACGGAAAAATGAAAGGGACGCAGGAATGAGCGTCCCTTTTTTCATCTGTAATTGAAATCAACCGTGTCAAAGCAATGACCGGTTACAATGCCAGCGAAAAAAATTGTATGGCGAAAATTCAATAACCCGCGAGTACGTCCAAAACAACAACTCTGTGCGCAAAATGTTGGGGAAACAGGGTATAAAACCTGAAGAACTGCCTCGCTGCGTCATTGCGAGCCGAAAGGCGATGAAATCCAAAACAATAGCAGCTATCAAGTTGAATCTAAGAGCAAATCTCTTGCGTCTGTTTCAATATCTTTCTGCAATAATCCTGAATATCATCAGGGCAAACGCATGAATTATTACCTTTACCGGATGAGCGCAATCTCATGATACCTTTAACCGGATATTTTCCATGCTGTCCCCGGATGTATTGCCTCAATGCCTGGATAAATTACGGAAAAGATATGACCGGTTTGTTGTCGGGGAAGCAAATTTGCCCGGACGGCAAAAAGCTGAAAGGTTATAATCCCCGCAGTAGAGGGAATCGGGGGTTATATATTGTGAACGCCCGGGTAAGTGAACACCGGGTCTGTACCGGTCGGAAGAAAGTAGAAGGCAGGAGTAATGAAACAGAGGCGATTCCCGCACTGTTGGAAGAGATCGACATCAGGGGGGCTGTTGTCGGTATAGATGCAATGGGGTGTCGGCATTAGATTGCCGACCGTACTGTTTCCCGGGAAGGGCATTATCTGTCTGCACTGAAAGAGCATCAGGGTTCTCTTTACGGAGATGCTTTATGCGGATTTAAACTCAAACGGTTTCCGGGTATGGAAGCATCCCGGGAATATGACCGCGGACGCTGTGAAACCCGGAAATGTTCTATCACTGAGGCAGGGACTGCACTGTTGGAAGAGCCCGCGAGCGAAGGCCTCATCTTAAAACCATTGTGCGTGTTGAAGCAACAGGGGTTACAGACTGTAAAGAATCAAAAGAAACACATTATTCATCAGTGATCGGGATGGTTGCGATGCTGCTTGTTATAACGCTTTGGTCAGAGGTCACCGGAGTATTGAAAATCATCTCCACTGGCATCTTGATGTTACTTTTGGCGAAGATCAGCCCCGGGCACGGAGAGGGTATACTTCGGAAAATCTGTCCACGATCAGGAACCCGGCTTTACAGATAATAAAAGAACACAACGATAAATTGAGCCTGAAAAAAAGGAGGGTCAGGGCGGCATATGATGAAAAATACCTCAAAGAACTCATAACTTAAATTTCATGCGGTTGCACTGATCGCATTCAAAATGTAAACGTTACTTTTAAAATGTAAGGCGTTACATTCAAAATGTAACCGGGAACATTTTTTTATTCGGGAATATTTTTACACAATAATAATTGAAAAAAACCTGTTTCCGGTAACACATTCCGTCCCTGGCGGGACGGCAGGATGAATTGTGCGGGATATTTTTCTACCCCCATATTGTGCCTGACGGCACAACGGTCATGTATTAGCAGTTTCTTTGTGTCTTTACGCTTTCGTGTTTACAAAACAATGCCCCGTTGGTGCGAGGCTGTGCTTCGCGCCTTTTATCCTGACAGGTTCAACCTGTCGAAACAGGCGGTGCGAGGGGAAACCTCGCACCAACAGTCGGGCTTAAAAGTCCCCGTCATTACGGGCGTAGCGAAGACCGGCAATCCCCTGAAAACCGCGGATATTTTAGCTCGCAGGCAGCCTTCTTCACGGATACAGGGGATGGACCGCTCCTTCAGCAGTCCATCAGGTATAAACAGCGTTAAATTTCCGCGTTACTCAAACTTGCGTTATACGTTTGCCGGTTACGATCTTTATATGTATTTTTGCGCGGGTTTATTGACCGGGTATGCATATCCGTTTCCTTACTTTTGTAAATACAGAGAAGTCAATAAACCCTTTTATTTTATCGTTAAACAACGTTATTGAGAATGGATAATTTGATAATTAGGGGATTTTCAGCCGCACCGCGTCATTGCGAAGGCGATAGCCTGAAGCTATCCGGAAATGTACTGCGGTTGTACCCCTGATTGCTTTGCTCTCCGGCTCGCAATGACGCGGCTGCGGCCGGCGGATTGTTGTTATTCTATATTTTAATATCATATTCAAATGAAAAAATTATTATTTCTCCTGAGCGGCATATTTTGCCTGCAACTAACCGCAGCACAGCGTTCGGCCGGTTATATTTCCCCCGACAGGCTTTTTAAGGAAGGCAAGTGGTTGTATGACAATCAAAATTATGCGGGTTGTACCAATAAACTCCTTCAATTCAAGCAGGTTGCTACCGGCGAAGAATTGGCCGGAGAAGTTGATTTCCTGCTGGCCGCTTCCGCATTTCACCGGGGAAAAACGGTTGCGGGGCGTGAATTAAAACGGTTTTTAGATGATTATCCGGTCAACCGGCATCGGGACGAAGTTTGTTTCATGATTGGGTCGGTTCATTATAAACAGGCCGATTACCGGGTTGCCGCCGACTGGTTTTCACAGGTTGATGCGGATAAACTTCCGGCGCAGGAGCAGGATGATTATGCCTTCCGTTGGGGGTATGCCTGCCTGCAAACCATGCGGAACAGGGAGGCCAAGCGCCTGTTTGCCCCGCTAAGGAGCAATAGCGTAAACTATCGCGCCGCCGCCACTTATTATTCCGCTTATATTTCCTATACGGAGGGGGATTACAAACAAGCCCTGCTCCTGTTCAATGAAGTTAAAAACAGAAAAGAGTTTAATCCCGACGTCTTATATTACCAGGCGCAAATCCATTTTGCGCAGAAACGCTACGAGCAGGCAATTGCCGAAGGCCGGGAGCTTCTGAACGCTTATCCTTCCCACAATTACAATGCGGAAATGAACCGTCTGGTTGGCCTGTCCTCTTATCAGCAGGCCGATTATTCAAAAGCCGTCGAGTATTTGGAAAAATACTTTACCATGACGGAAAATCCGCATCCCGAAGATTTTTATACTTTGGGGCTGAGTTATTTTTTCCGGAAAGATTACCCGAAAGCCATTGAATACCTGAATAAAAGCGAACCCGGCAACGACCTTCGCGGTCAAAGCGCCTGTCTGTATTTGGGACAGGCATACCTGAAGCAAGCCGATGCCGGTAAAGCGCTGATGGCTTTCCGGTCGGCTTCCGGCATGGATTTTGATCCGCAGGCCAAAGAAGCGGCTACGTATAATTATGCCATGCTGCTGCATCAAAATTCGGTTTCCGCGTTTGGGGAACCGGTTACGGTGCTGGAAAATTTCCTCAATACCTATCCGCAGTCCATGTATGCGGATAATGTAAACGCTGCTTTAACGGATGTTTACCTGACAACCAGGAATTACGAAACGGCTTTAGCCTCCATTGCCAAAATCAAAAATCCCGGGACTAAAATCCGCAAAGCCGCCCAGAAAATCTGTTATTACCTGGGAACCGTGCATTTTACCAACGGCAATTACAGCGAAGCCATCCAATATTTCACACAGGCGATAACCGCCGGAAATTATGCGGTGAACGAAAAAATCGAATCCATTTACTGGCGTGCCGAATCTTATTATAAAACAAATGACTACACGCAAGCGGCCAATGACTTCCAAGCCTGCCTGAACACCGGGAAAAATGACGGACACCTTCCGGTATTAGCCGTTTACGGCCTGGCATACTGCGCTTTTAACCGGCAGGAATACCATACGGCGGAGATGTATTTTCTCAAGTGTATCCGGACGGCGAAAAACGAACCGTCCGTATCGGCGGACGCTTATGCCCGTTTGGGCGACTGTTATTTCCGCTCCGGCCGGTTGAGCGAGGCTGAAAACGCTTACGGACAGTCGGTTCGCATCATGCCTTCGGCCGGCGATTACGCCCTGTTCCGGAAAGGATATGTTTTGGGCTTGCAAAAAGATTATTCCGGGAAAATCAAACTGATGGACAAATTAGCCGGCGATTATCCCGAATCGCCTTACCTGCCGGATGCGCTCTACGAAAAGGGACGCGCTTATGTGCTGACGGGTAATGAAACGGCAGCCATAGAAGCCTTTCAAAACTTGTGGGATCGCTTTCCCGAAAACAGCAGCGCCCGCACAGCCGGGCTGCAAATCGGGTTGCTGTATTTCAAAACCAACCGGCCGGAAAATGCGGTACGGGCTTATAAAAAAGTAATCGAAAAATATCCGGGCAGCGAAGAAGCGGTAACTGCCGTTCAGGATTTGAAATCGGTTTATCTTGATATGAACGATATAAGCGGATATGCGCAGTATGTCGAATCGTTGGGCGGCGCCGTCAAGTTTGACCCAACGGAACAGGATTCGCTGACTTACATCGCCGCCGAGCGTTTTTTCATGCGAAACAGTGTGAAACAGGCGCAAACCGGAATGATTAATTACCTGCAATCGTTTCCCAACGGCGCTTTCGGCACCAATGCCCGCTATTACCTTGCCCAAACCTATTACATGGAAAAGAATTATCCGGCGGCAAAACGCGAATTTCAGAAGGTTCTGGATGCGGGCAACAACCGGTTTACCGAAGAATCCCTTCTCCGGATGGCCGAATTGCTGTATAACGAGGGCAACTGCGAGGGCGCTTTGCCGTACTACAAACGCCTGCAAAATATGGCCGAAAACAAATCCAACCGCGAGGAAGGCGTTTTGGGCGCCATGCGTTCGGCCGCCTGCCTGCACAAGCCCGGACAAGTTGCCGCTTTCGCCGGTCTCTTGTTGAAAAGCGAGGTTTCCGATCCGAGAATCAGGGAAGAAGCCAAATATTACCGGGCTAAAGCCTGTGCGGAATCAGGCGAAAAAGCGCTTGCCGAAAAAGATTTGCTGGATTTATCGAAAGACACGCGGACGGTATTCGGCGCGGAAGCCAAATATTTACTGGCGCAGTATTATTTCGACAACGGGCAACCCGGCCGCACCAAAGATGTTATTGCGGACTATATCAGGCAGGGAACGCCCCACGCTTACTGGCTGGCGCGGAGTTTTATCCTGATGTCGGATATTTGCCTTTCCGAAGGCGATAAGTTGCAAGCCCGCCAATACCTGGAAAGTTTGCAAAACAGTTACAAACGGCAGGGAGACGATATGAAAAGCCTGATTAACGGCCGGCTGGAAAAATTGTAACCGGAAAGCTGTTACGCAGGGGCGCACCCGTGGTGCGGCCCCGTTGATGCAAGCACACCCGCACCAACCGGAGGCTGCCGGGGCGCCGAAGCCCATGCGGACAAAAATGTTTACTCCCACATCCCGAATATTTACTCCCGCATCTCAAATGCTTACTTCCACATCCAAAATGTTTACCCCCACATCTCAAATGTTTACTCCCACATCCCGAATGTTTACTCCCACATCTCGAATGTTTACCCCCACATCTCAAATGTTTACTTCCACATCCTGAATGTTTACTCCCACATCTCAAATGTTTACTTCCACATCCCGAATGTTTACCCCCACATCTCGAATGTTTACCCCCACATCTCAAATGTTTACTTCCACATCCCGAATGTTTACCCCCACATCTCGAATGTTTACCCCCACATCTCGAATGTTTACTTCCACATCCCGAATGTTTACCCCCACATCTCAAATGTTTACTCCCACATCCAGAATGTTTACCTCCCCTTTTTAAAAATTTAGCAAAACGTCCTAAAAGTTTGGTTCAACATTTTAAATTAAACACGAAGATGAAGATGCGAAGTTGCGAAGAAATTATTAATAATTGGCAGTTGGGATAAACCTCATTTCCACCTTATTTTCTCCAA
>JAITCT010000214.1 GCA_031282925.1 Dysgonamonadaceae bacterium
CTTTTGGCGAAGATCAATCCCGGGCACGGAGAGGGTATGCTCCGGAAAATCTGTCCACGATCAGGAAACCGGCTTTACAGACAATAAAAGAACACAACGATAAATTGAGCCTGAAAAAAAGGAGGGTCAGGGCGGCATATGATGAAAAATAACTCATAACTTAAATTTCATGCGTTTGCCCTGGCGTCAAACACATTAAATACGAAAGCGCAAAGACGCAAAGAAACCGTTCATACGCGGTTTTTGTGTCTTCGCGCCTTTGCGTTTACAAAAAAAACGTTTGCCGGGGAAGTACCGTCCGGTATCATTCTTTCCCAATCCTGCCTATCCCCGACATTTCCGTGCGTTTTTCCCGCGGCTCTTCCCTGTAAGTCAAGCTCCCGATTCCGGTAACTTTTCCTTTTAAATAAGCCACAGGGTTGCATTTGACCGAACCGACGCCTTCTACTTTTGCATATACCGAATCGGCAACCATTTCCAGGGCGTTGATCAAACCGGCGCCTTCCATCTCAAATTCAGCCTTCCGGGCTTGTCCGCCCAAAATCATTTCGCCTATGCCGCCGGAAGTTGCTTTCAGGAATCGAACGTTCAAACCGTCGGCCCGGAATTTTCCTATACCGTCTAATTCAAGTTTCAGGCTGTCGGCCTTAAAAGCACCGGCTATCCATACATTTCCAACCGAATTGGATTCGATTTCTTTCACTCCCGTGGTATTGATCCGGATATCTACCTGTTCCTGTCCGGCAGAAAATTTTTTGCCGATATGCCATTTTTTCCATTCGGGAGCAAACAGGCGGAGGCGTTCTTTTTTTACTTCATACCGGACATATTTCACTAAACGTTCGCTGCCGCTGACTGTGATTGTTGCCGGTCCTTCCACCGCCTGTTCAATTTGCGTATTGCATATCAAATCATCATCCAAATCAATGCCGGTATATGGTTGATCAATAACGTATTCCTGTTCCGTATAACTGTCGCCGCCGCGAATGTCATCTACTGCATTTACCTGCCATCCTCCCCGGCCGGCGCCGTTATCTATCCTGATACCCGAACTTAAAAGCAATATCAGCGCCAATATCCAGACAGCCAGAATAATCCATTTGAGGCTTTTGCTTACAGGGGTAAATTTGGCAATGCCAGCAACCATGCTGTAAATGAAAACAGCTAAAGGTATGCCGATAACCGAGATGAAAGCAGCGGAGGCCAAAAGCGGATGATCAATTGTCAGGAAAGAAATGTCGCGAACAAAACCGAAAGGCAGCGCCGCCAGCAATCCGCCGCCTGCCCCGAACAGAACGGTAAACAGCACTACGATTACGAGTATCAGTGCAAAGATTAGCGGCAGGCCTATCAAACAGCCTAATCCTGTCAAACCGATTTTCATCAGCGTCAGGGTTGCTTCAAAAAATCCTTCCCTACAGCCGCGGTTTTCACTTTTTCCCGTCTGTACGGCTTCTTCGGCGACCGTTTTGCCGATATTTTCAACGGTAACCGGCATTCCCTGCATCTGCAGTTTTTCGGCCGCCGTTTTTGCCGCAGGGAAAATTATCCATGCCAGCAGATAGACGGGAACGGCCGTAAATGACGAAGCAAACAACAGAACGACTGCAATGCTCCTGACAACCGCCACATTCCAGCCGAAACGGGCGGCAAGGCCGGAACAGAGGCCGCCCAGCATTTTGTTGTCGCCGTTTCTGAAAAAAGTTTTCCTTTCCTGAAAAGTCTGTTTTTCGTCTTTCCGGTTTTCCGGGTCGCCGAAGCCGGCCGGTTTGCCGATTTCCGCAATCGCTTCTTCCACCTGCCTGACGGCGATCACTTCGTATCCCGTGCGGATGTGTTCGCTGAAAAGTTTTTCAATCCCGGCTTCAAAGCCGGTAATGCTTTCCGGCGAGCCTTCTTCGCGGCAAAAATAAATCCGCATGTTGTCCAAATACTTCTCAAGTAACCGGCAGGCGTCTTCGTCCATGGCGAATACTTTGCCGTTGAGATTCACTGTTACTGTTTTTTTCATGTTTTCAAAATTTTTATTGTTCCTGTTAATTCTTTTTTTATGCGCTGTTTTTTTATTGCAATTAATCATGTTGCATCTCTGCGAGATGCCGGCCGGGGACAGATCTATTCATTTTCTACCGAACTGTGCATCTCTGCGAGATGCCGGCTCCATGTTCATCAACGTACATGCATGAAAAAAGCAGCACCTCAAAAAAAGAGTTAACCTTTATGGGCGGCTTTCCGTTCGCCGATATACAGCATACAAATTCCAAAAGTAAATTGCCGGTAAGTAACGTTTTTAAATCCGTTTTTCTCAAGAATGGCCTTCATTTCCCTGCCCTGCGGGAATGCGGCAATTGATTCGGGCAAATAACGATAAGCGGCACTATTGCCGGAAATCCGGTTTCCGATAAGCGGAATTAATTTTGAATACAGTTGATATGCCTGTTTTGCCGGAAAAAATTCCGGTGTGGCGAGTTCGAGGATCATCAGTTTTCCGCCGGGCTTCAATATGCGAAGAGTTTCCTGCAAACTTCGGTCTAATTGCCCGAAGTTGCGGATGCCGAAAGCAACCGTCGCCGCATCGAAAGAATCGTTTCCCAGCCGTAACCCGGCACAATCCTGCCTGTCAAAATCAATGATTCCGGCCAGTCCCGCTTCGGCGACTTTCTTCCGGCCGACTGCCGTCATTTTTTCGGAAATATCTATGCCGAGAATTTTTTCGGGTTTTAACAGGCGACAGGCTTCGATTGCCAAATCGCCGGTGCCGGTAGCAATATCCAAAATTGTTTTCGGGGCAAATTCTTTTAAGGCTAAAAGTCCCTTTTTTCGCCAGGACTTATCAATTCCCAGCGACAGTGAATGATTCAGCAAATCGTATTTTCCTGCAATTTCATTGAACATCTGTTCTATCTGCTCGCTTTTGGATGTATTGCGGGAGGCGTATGGAATTATTTTTTCCGCTTTGTAGGTCATAATGATTATTTGGTAGGGGCGAACCCATGTGTTCGCCCCCTCCTCCGCCCGCAAAGGCAAACACATGGGTTCGCCCCTACGGGTGGGTAATGGGAATAAATGTTTTCAAATATAAATCCTTGTCGGACAGCGTTTTCAGCGCTTTTTTCAGACAGTTGTCACCGCGCAGGGCATAAATGATTTCACCTTTTGCAAAATAATACTGCTTCATGATTTGCCGCGCCAACAGGCCGGAAATCTGGCTTTTATACAAATTCAAATCCCTGTCCAAATCGGGTTTTAGCTTGTTTTCCAATGCTTTAAATTCTTCCGAGGCCGCATCCAAATAACCTTCAAACGCCATAATGCCTTTGAGATTATCAAGCGCTTTTCCGCTTTGCCTGTCGTAATTGAAATCTTTCGATTTCAGGAAATCCTTAAATTCGCTGTAAATATTATCCGTCATGGTGAATTTTTGGGGAGAGTCGATGACCCGATGTTTCGTACGCCATTGCACAACAAACTCAAAGAGCAGGTTTTCGGCTTCCAGATAATAAACCATGGCCGGCATTTTTTGTTCTTCAATGACGAAATCGGGTAAAATTCCGCCTCCATCCCTGACCGGACGGCCTTTGGATGTATGGAAAACCGAAGTCAGGCTGTCGGGAATATAAGAAACGCTTCCGTCCTCGCTGCGGTGTGAATAATCAATTGCCTGAATGCACCGCCCGCTGGGGATGTAATATTTGGCTGTGGTTATTTTCAATTGCCCGTTGTAAGGCAATTGACGCGAAGATTGCACCAGGCCTTTTCCGTAGGTACGGCTTCCGACAACGATAGCCCGGTCCAAATCCTGCAGGGTACCGGCCAGAATCTCCGAAGCCGAAGCCGATTGACGGTTAACCAGAACCGCCAGCGGAATGACCGAGTCAATTGCCTGCTGGGTAGAACGGTATATTCTGTCCAGTTGCCGGACTTTTCCTTTCATCGTCAGTAAGAGGTTGCCTTTTGGAATAAAACAGTTGAGAGTTTCAAGACAGTCTTCCACTACCCCGCCGCCATTATCGCGGACGTCAATGATCAGGGAAGTAACGCCCCGGTTCGTTTTCAAATCTTCAAAAGCTGCTTTGACGCTTTGAGCGCTGTGAGTAGTAAATCCCGACAGGTAAATATACCCGACATTTCCCTGTAATGCACAGTAATAAACCACGGGATCAATTTCTATCCGCTTCCGGCTGACGGTTACCCGGCGCGTTTTTTTCTCGCCCGGTCGCTGGAATTTGATTGTTACCGTTGTATTCGGCCGGCCTTTCAGCCGTTCTCCTGCATAGGAAGAATTTCGTCCGTCCATCTTTTCGCCGTTGATTTCCAGCAAAATGTCGCCGGCCTGCAAACCGGCTAATGCGGCGGGCATACCTTCAAAAGGTCCGGAAATAATTATTTTTCCTTTATAAGATGATATTTCGGCGCCGATTCCGGCGTATTCGCCGGTGGTGGTAACCAGAAAATCCGACAAGTCTTCTTCCGGAATGTATTCCGTATAAGGGTCTAAACATTTCAACATAAATTCAATATTGTCGGTTGTCATTTTTCCGACATCAATGGAATCTACGTAAAACAGGTTCAATTCTTTGAATAAAGCGTTGTAGATATCCAGATTTTTTGAAATCTCAAAACGGTCTTTTTCCGATAACTGTGCTTGAACCGCATGATTGGAAACAATCAGTATCAAACCGATTAATAATAATTTACGCATAAGATAATTGTTATTTGGCATTTAAAATTTCTCCGGCTTTTTCCCGTATTTCCACCCATGTTGCGGGCGGCAATTTAGTCCCGATCACCTGAATAATGTAGCAGGAAAGCAAACTTCCCAACTGGGCGCATTTTTCAAGACCTGCCTGTCGAATCATTCCGAAGAAAAATCCTGCCGCATAATAATCCCCTGCGGCAGTAGTATCTACGGGATTGATTTTTTGATATACGGGAACATGAATCAATTCATCATCGCGTTTTACCCACGAACCTTTGTCGCCTTCTTTCAGGACGGCAATTTTCACGTCTTTGGCCATTTCGCGTAAAGCTTCGCCGGTGGAAGGTTTTTCCGCAAAAGCAAGCGATTCTTCCTCATTCGCGAATACAATATCAACATAATTTTTTACCAGTTTGCGGATAAATGCCCGGTCGGAGGCAACGACATTAAAACTTGAAAAATCAAACATAATCGTCATTCCCAAAGATTTTGCCGTTTTCATAATGCCTTCAATCAATTCATGATTTTGAACCAGGTAACCTTCGACATAAAGGTGAGTATAGCCTTCGAGTACCGCTTTTTGTATGTCCGCTTTCCGCATAGCGGCAGCGGCTCCGAGGTAAGTGCAAAAGGTACGTTCGCCGTCAGGCGTAA